>NZ_JBWQOJ010000005.1:0-128840 GCF_056591795.1 Maritimimonas sp. 2210JD6-3
AACAATAATGCGCAATAAAGGTATTGCTGATAAAACCATTATGAGCATCAGTGGTCATAAAGATTTTAAAAGTTTTAACATGTATCATCAGGTCAATAATAATGCTAAAATATTGGCCATTAATTCAGTTTTTGGTGATATTTAATTAAAGAATAACTCGAAGTTGAAAAGTACAAAGTAAGAGTAAATAATTTAGCTTATAAACTTTTTTAGTATGAGGAAAATTTGAATTAATTGTAGTAGTCATTACTTAATCTTTCTAATTCTAGTACTATTCTTTTAATGGAAGAATATCTGACAGGAAAAGATTCGATAATTTGCTGAATTCTTAAAGAAGAATAACACTTATAACTTATTAAATTTTTGAAGCAGGATAAATGTTTATTAATTTATTGGAAGTTTTACGGATGATTTTATTGGGAGCTTTATAACTAGTCAAAAATAATTAATCATATAAAATTTAAAAATTAATTATTTTTAACTATCCATAAATCTTGCTGAGGCCTTCCATTAACAACTTTTCCAGGATCATGTTCAAGAATGGTAAAATTGTAGGTCGCTAATAATTCTTTAATAAACTCTGATGGATGATATGCGACAAAAAGTCTATTTCCTTCTTTTTTAAAATAATGAGTTATGAGTTCACCTTTTTCAAAAATTCTTTTCTCATTTTTCAATAATTTCTCTTGAAAAGCATCGCCATGTGTAGTAAATAAAAAAACTCCGTCTTTTTTTAAAACTCTACTTAATTCCTTCATCCATTCTGAGTGCATTTTTTTGGATAAGTGTGTGAAAATTGAAATTCCGTAAGCAATATCAAAGAAATTACTTTCGAAATCTAAAGGCGGGTTTAGCTCATTTTGTTTTACTTCTATCTTTTTTAAATTGTTATTACACCATAAGACATAATTTTTATTATAGTCTGTGCCAAACACTTCATTCGAATCTGATAAAATTTCTGGCAAATGCCTTAAAATTCTTCCCGGACCACAGCCCCAATCGAGAATTCTCTTATCATTTATGTCTACATATTTTATAAAGTGTTCATATAACCAATTAGCAGTTTTTTTCCCTCCAAAATGGAATTTATGATAGTTTATGTTAAAAGTTTCGTACAAAAAAAAATCTGGAGGAAGAATTATATGTGAATTGTTCTTTTTAAACTCATAATTTTTTTTCTTATTTTTACGACGTTGATGAATAAAATTCAAATGTTCGAAAAATGGAAGAATTCCAATTTTTGAAACAACTCTTTTTAGATTTTTTTTTATCATAAATAATAAATTGCATTTCTTAACAAACTTATAAAATCAATCATGAAAAAAGCTTTACTTTTTATTTTTTTGTTGTGTAACTACATTGCTTACTCTCAAAATTATTTTAGTGTAACAACCAATTCTTCTAATTCTAATAAAAATTTATCACATTTAGGTACCTTCACTTTAGGTTCTACATTTGAAAGCATCAATGACCCTTGGCGTTCAGGAGAAGGTAGGGCTTTGGAAATCTACAAACCTACTGGGAATAGTTCCATGAGAATCGGAACAAATTATGGTAAGTTTTCTATAGCTATCTCAGGCACAGATGGTGCCTTTCATCCATTGGCGAAAAGAGGTGATATTATAGTCAGAAAACAAGGTGCAAATAATGTATATTTCTCTCTAAATAATACCGATAATAATGGAGGAAGCGCATTTTACTTCGGTGATAATTTGAATCATCGTACTCTTAATATTTTTAACAATGGAAGAGTAGGAATCGGTAATACCAACCCACAAGAAACTTTACATATTAACGGTAATATTAGAGGTCATATTGGTAACGGTGCCTTGAGAATTAAATCTAGCTCTGGCCATATAGATGTTGGGGCTTTAAACTCTGGATTTGCCCATATATCAACCGATCGTCCAAAATTTTATTTCAACCGAGATATTTGGAGTGGCACAAATAAGTTTTCTTCATATTCTGGAGATTTAATTTTACAAGCGGCAGGAATTGAAAAGTTAAGAATCTTAAAAGACAATGGCAATGTGGGTATTGGCACATCAGCTCCAGATGAGAAACTAACTGTCAAAGGTAAAATACATACTCAAGAAATTATTGTTGACCTTCAAGGTGCTGTAGCTCCTGACTATGTTTTTGATGAAAATTATGATTTAAAATCTTTAGAGGAAATAGAAAAATTTATTAACAAGAATAAACACTTACCCGAAGTTCCTTCAGCAAAAAAAATGGAAAAAGAGGGGGTTTATTTAAAAAAAATGAACTTACTCTTACTAAAAAAAATTGAAGAACTTACATTATACACGTTAGACCAAGAAAAACGCTTAAAAGAACTGGAGTCAAAACTGGATAAATTAAAAAGTTAAATCTATGAGATTTATTGTAACTTTTGCATTGATATTGGTAATAAATATCTGTCATTCTCAGGTAATTAAAGAAAAGCAGAATTTTTTAAAGAGTAATATTTTAAAGACAAATTCTAAGTTAGATAACATTTTCAAAGATAATGTTAGTACATTATATTCCTATTTAGAAATTGAAAGTAATAATTATGAAACCAATAGTATAGATAGATCATTTTTCATAAGAAATGAGAATGGTAAAAGTATTCAATTAAAGAAAAATGAATACCCATTGGAATTAGTTAAGGAAAGACTGTTCACATTTATTGAAAATGTTGGCAGTCATACCCGAAATTATATATCTTACAATTTAAAAGACAATGAACTGATTCAGAAGTCGAATTTTAAAATGTCATTATCTTCATCCATTGAAATACTAAAATCAGGGGATATAATTCTAAGAGAAGGTGGACATAGTGGATCTGATTGGATAGGTATATATTCTAGTAATTTCGAAGAAATCCACAAGTTTAGGCCATTTAATACTGAGTCTTGGATTTCTTCTAGTTCAAATGATGATTATATTTTTTTCGCTGCTCAAATCGATAGGGATCCAAAAATTAGGGTGGCCTTATACAATGCCTTTGGAAGTAAAAATTTCTTAGGTTCTAAAGAAATTGATATTGAGCCAGAACATATTCTTTCAAATGTGAAAGTTTTCAGCAATAAAGTAGCCTTGCTATTTTCTAGCATGAATAATAGTTCGACTTATATACTAATTCTGGATTCCAACTTAAACATTAAAAATAAAATTTCTCTCAAAGAAAGGGTGGCATATAATAAGATATTAAATATTGATGACGATATTTTTATAAATACTACATCGGCAATTCATGCCTTCAATGGAAATGACGGAACTAAACATTGGCAAATTAATAAGGAAAAAGGTCAGTTAACTAAAGTTGATAATGGTTATCGATTCAAAGGAACTAATTTATACGTATTGGATAACAAAAACCTACTATTGACTGAAGGAATATATGAAGATGGTAAAAATGAAATCAATGACCTTATTATAAAGGTTATTGACATTAAAACTAAAGACATTGTACAAACAGTTGACACCAAATCTTCGTTTAAGGGTAATATAGCTTACAAAGAATTCGAGAACTACCTTGTTTTTTATTCCAATAACAACATTTTGAGCTATGAAAAACTATAAGTTATTTTTATTATTGTTTTTCTTGGGCTTCTTCCTTGTAAAAGCTCAAGTACAATGGCCTTTGCAAAATCCTAATAATCAAGCAAGGGTAATTGGTAAAGTTGGTGAAGTAAGGAACTCGATTAGATTGCATCGAGGAACCGACATAAATAATGGGACTAATTGTGCAAATGGTAATTGCGATATATATGCCGTTAATAATGGTGTTGTAGGCTGGAGAAACGGAGGAGGTAATTGGTCTCAAGGTTCTAGTCGAATTGAAGTTGGAGGAGTTTTTTATTACCATTGTCGACCTAGTGCCTCTATAGTGTCGGCGGGTACTGGTAATACTCAAGTTGAAATAGGAGATAAAATTGGGGGTATGATTCAAAGTGGAGCTATTCATGTGCATCTTCAGGCTGCCTCAGTTAATTATATAAACCAAAATTTAAACCCTTACGTAGATAATCAAGCTCCTACTATAACGAGAAATAGTGGAAGGTTTCCTAATGGTTATAAAATTTACAAAAATGGTATTAGAAGAACTTCAACCAATACAGCTCAAAATAATTTAGAGTTATCAAATGAAGTAAACTACCTAAACACCGATTATAAAGTTATATATTCTAAAATAGATATTGCTGTCGAAGCTGAAGATCGAGGCGTTTCTCAAAACGGTGGTGTAACTGGAGGTAATTCAGCAGTTTTCGCTTATGAATATCAAATTCAGAATTATAAAAATCCAAATGTAAATAATGCTTTATACGAATATACTTTAGCTTTCGATGCCGCTCCTACTACTGCAGCAAATAATATTGTTTTGCACCCTAATGCTTATGGTTATGGTGTTAGGGATGTACATATAATTACATCTCATGCAAATGCAACTCCACATGACCGTTTTTTAAATACTGCGATAAGAGAAAATACTTCTGAAAATTGGGCAAATAATAATAATTTAAATGCGAATTATACAGGAAATGCCAAATTTCCAGATAATAGATACAGACTATACATTGATGCTTATGATGTAGATTATAATGACAACCCTAACAATAGGCTTGCTAACCGAATAGATGTCCCTATAGTCATAGATAATTTTTTACCTTTTATCGAAAATGTTGAAATTTATAACAAGTTTAATCCAAGCACCAATCTGTATAAAAGAGAATGGAAATTCTTAGACGATAGGTTGATTTTAGGAGATAATACAAATTCTAATAACATAACCACTTCTCAGAGTAGAGATTTAAGAATTAACATTTATCCAAGTGAACCACTTTCTGAGCTTAAACTTAAGCTTGGTAATATTGAGATAAATTTACAAGAAGATCATAATAACGAAAAGTTATGGTATGGAACAATAACTAATGGAAGTGCTTTAACCTCTGGCACACATATCTTAGAGTTTGAGGGTAAAGATTTAGCCGGTAATGATATTTTGTCAAATCCTTCCTCTTTACCGATTAAGCTAGCCAATGGGAATTGGCCAACAGGTACAATTACAGGCACTGACACTTATCATAGAATAAATGTTCAAACTGAATCCAATCCATTTGGAGCTGATTTTTTTACTGGGGGTTCGTGCAGTAGTAATAAGCAATCTGCTTCAAATTGTTTAGAAGTTTGTTTTAGTGATTCTTCGGAACCAAGTAATGCAATAGTTTCTTGGTTTTGGGAATTTGGAGACTTAAACTCTTCTACTTCCACAAGTAGAAATCCAACTTTCACTTATAATTCACCTGGCACATACGAAGTTACTTTAACAGTTACAAATACTGGAGGAGAATCGAGTACTTTAACTAAAACTATAACGGTTGATGATTGCGATACCAATAATGAAGTAGCAATAACTTCAAATATAACTGAAGGAGAATCTCCTCAAGCAATTGAATTTGAAGATATCTCCTTTTTAGATGTATATTCAAGACAGTGGAGAATACTAGACTCTTCTGGAAATGACGTTACCTCTTCAATTCATTTTTTAGTAGGTACTGAAAATGACTCTCATATAGAGGTAATATTTGAAAATTCAGGAGTTTATAGAGTTAATATGGATATTGAGGATTATTACGGTAACATTTCTACTTCAAATACTATTACTATCAATATTTCTGATCCACCTAATACAGATATTTTTGTTGACTTTAATTGGGATACACCTTATTACACAGGAATATTAACTCAATTTAATAGTCAAGTAACAGGAGGATGTGGTAATTTATCTTATAGATGGACTTTCAATGATTACAATGGTCCAACACTGTCTTTTTTTGAAAATCCTCAACATCTTTTCTCTGTTCCTGGTAGTTACACAGTAGATTTATGTGTTACCGATAATTGTGGCACTGAAGTTTGTGTTACAAAAGAAATCTATGTATCAAATTCAGATTCGGGAATTGTGGCTAAAATGTTTTCTCCAATTCAAAATCTTGACTGGATTGTATATAAAGGTGAAGAAGTATCTTTCTATGACTATTCAGAACCTACATCAAATATAAGATCTCAATCTTGGTATTTCGATTTCAAATATGGTGAATCTAGTGACCCTGATGTTTACAGAGACTATCCAATTGATATAAATACCCCAGTAAAACACACTTTCGATGAAGTTGGCACATATAAAGTCAGACTTTATGTAGGAGATGATAATTATCAATGGCAAAGTTTTGATGAAAGAACTATTACAGTGGTTGACGAGACTGATTATTTAGAGATTCAAAATATAAATCATTCTCACGCCCAGTTAATTACAGATCGCGGATTCCGTAATATACAAACTAGAAATTTCGATGGAAATTTAATTACACAGACAGTATCTAGTCGCAATAACTACAATATTGAGGTTTATAATAAGGGTAGTGATGGAAATTATAATAGAACAGCCATTTTACATTCTTGGCAGCAATATAATAATGTTTACAATGATCAATCTGCAAGTTATTCTGCATATAAAGATAAAGTAGTTTTAGTTCATAGAGAACCAAATCAAGAAAAAATATTTGTAAAGGTGTTAAAGAAGAACACTTCTGATTGGTCTTCCTATGAAGTAATTCAAAATATGGAATATGATTACGAGCTTGATTCCCATTATAACAGACCTGATTTAAATATTAGTGCCAGTTTATTTGAAAATAATTTAGTTCTATCATTTGTTAGATACAATGCCCTGCTTTATAAGTATTTTAGAGAAATTAAAGTCTTTGAGTTAAACCCTAGTAACAATTTATTTGAATCTAAAGCAAATTTGTTAAATAGTGACCATTTAGATGGCGAAGTGTCTGTAAATCATCAACAAAGCATACGAATGAATGTTTCAAATAATAATGTATTTATTACGTCGCATACGCATGGAGGGGCAAATACACCAGGCCTAATTAATAAGAGTGATTTTTCTGTATACAGTAAATCGGAAAATGGTTGGCAAAGTTCTATTGAATCTGCAAGATTACATGATGATACTTACGATGCTGCTGGAATAGGGTTAATTTTTAATGCAAACGACAACGTTGTAAACTCTCTTTCAGCTTATGGCCCTAATTGGTCAAGAGCAATAAGTATATGGGAGAAACCAACAACTGGTTGGACTGATAATATACAAACTGCTCATTTAAAAACTTATATTGATAATTACGATGATTTAGCAGCAAATTATTCGAATAAGTCAGTTGAAGAAGTTGTTGATGAAATGGAACTTGATAGTTTGAATTCAGCGCTTTTGAAACAGGAGTTGAAATCGGATAATAGATTTATCTTACTACCAAAAGATATTAGCAAGCTGAGCAGCGACGGCAAATTTATATTTACTTATGGTGGAAGAGTAAGAGATTTTCCAGATAATAATGTATTATGTTTGTTCTTTAGAAATGGAAATTTTTGGAAGAGTAAAGATAAAGAAGACGCAAGGTTATTCCCAAGTGTTAATACAAGTAATCAAACAAATTTTTTAAGAGATGTTGACGAAGAAAATGGTATTATTACCCAAGTATTTCATGAGGTATATTACGGCTATACTTACTTATATACTTATGATTTAAATAATATTAATATTGGAGAAGCTGGTGTTTGTTATCAAAGCATTGTTATTGATAGTCAAAATATAGCTACAGAAGCTCAAGGTGTTGAGGGAAAAGATATTACAATAAGTAATACAAATTTTTCTAATAATGCCAATACAGTTTATAAGGCAACTAATAGAATAGTTATAAAACCTAACACTAATATCAAAGGCACTAGTATAAAGGCAAAGATTGTAGACTGCAATACAATAGATCAATAATATGAGAAATTTAATTCTATATTTATCATTTTTTTTGTTTTTCGGCTATTTAAACGCTCAGAACTCATTTATTCAATTAGGAGCAAGTGGTCATGACGGTATAAATGATTTAGCAATTGATGAAAATGAAAATATTTATATAACAGGGTATTTCCAAGGAACTTTTAACAAAGAGGAAGCTAAAGGGGATTCTGACGCTTTTATTGCCAAACTTAATCGTTCTAAAGAAATTGTATGGCTTAAAACTATTGGTAGTAAATACAAAAACAGACAGGAAATTACTGAGTTTGGCAAATATATTAAAGTAGATAGTTATGGAAACAGCTATACAACGGGGCTTTTTTATGCTAATTTAATTGGAAACAAATCTTACATTACTTCCCAAGGAAAGCAGGACATATTTCTAATTAAGCATGATGTTAATGGTAATGAAGTTTGGATTAAGTCTTTTGGAACCATAAACAATGAAAATCTAAAGGGTATGTTCTTAGTTAAAGATCATATCTACCTAGTTGCTGAATATGGAAAGGATGAAAAATCTCAAGCCAATAGAAGTATAATTATTAAACTTGATTATAATGGAAATTTAGTATGGGAAAAATTTATTAGTTTTCCATCTCAAAGGATTTTAGAAACTAGACAAAGTTCCAATTATATATACTTTTTAGGCTCTTTTAATAAAAATAAAACCATTCATCGTTTTGGAATTGAAGAATCTAAATTCGATAGAGACTTTCAAATATCGGACAATAGAATTATTTCATTTGACATTGACCAAGAGGGAGTCATAGTACTACAGAAAAAGAGTAAAGAAAATTATGAAGTATTCAAAGAAAGTTTTGAAAATAATTTAATTTGGTCAAGAAGTTTCGATAGTGATAAAGAATTAAGACAAGTAATATCACAACCTAAAAAAACTGTGTTAATTGGTAATTATCAAAATTATAAAGGCGTTAATTCTATCGCTTATGAATTAAATGAAATGGGTGTTATTTCTGATTCTCGAGAATTTCTTAGTCCTTACCAAAACAAATTAATAAAGTATCTTTTTCATAATGATAATCTTTACTTAGTTGGTCAATTCTACAATACAGTTAGTTTTGGAGATATAGAACTGTTGTCAAGTGGAAGGACAGATAGTTATATTGATATTAAAAAATCTATTTTTACTGAAGAGCAGGAAAGAAATGATAAATTAATCATTTATCCCAATCCAAACAATGGAGAGTTTTTTATAACAAATAATGCTAATAATTTAGAGAGTTTTAAAATTTATGATTTAAGTGGAAAATTAGTCCTTAATCGTAAGATTTTAGAAAAATCACTTAAGAGACTAAAAATAAATAATCTCAATTCTGGTATATATTTAATAGAAATTTTTACTTCAGATGGGATAAAAAAGATTGAGAAAGTTATCGTAAATAGGTGATTTAGCTATATATAAATAAATTTTAAGTCCCATTTAAGCTTTTTTCCAAGTATCTATCATCCATTTCTTTTTCTTAAAATCATCTGCAATTTTTACTGATCATCCAAAAAAAATCAGGACGGTCAGTTAAGTTCAAAAAATGGCACTTCCAATATACCAATATTCATTGGATTTATAGGTCTATCAGGCATTTTATTAGTAAAGTTAATTAAGAGAATTCAATAATCTAATAGAGCTCCTTTTGCGATAATACTCTGGAAATTCATAACATATTCTACCCCAAACTATTGCAGGATGTATTTTGTTATTATGAGCAAATTCTAGGATAACATCGTCATGGTACTCATCATTAAGTAAGATAAAGTCATCAAATATCTCAGGGTCTATTAAATTATTGGTCGCGTAATTATTTGCCTCAAACTCAACAATTTCTGTATTTTTATTATTATTAATAAAAAATTCTTCTTCTCTAAATTCTGGACGTTTAGGATTGGTAAGGTGTTCAAACACGTGTCCTATTTCATGAAACAGAGTGAACGCAAAGTTGTCTAGTCTTTTATACTTAAGAGATAAAACAATTGTTGGGTTTTTTCCAGACATAAAGGACTTACCATCTACTGGAGTTTGTGAAGGTCTATCTAAAGGAAAAAATTTAATTCCAAATTTCTTAAGAATGTCCTTAGTTCGTAATATAACATCATCTCCATCGTAAAAACATTTCTTCAACTCAACTAAAAGGTGCTTTTCATTTGATCTATGAAAATGTTCAGCCTCCTCATGCAAAGCCTTATATTTAGCTAATAAAGACCAAGCAACAATATTGTTCTTATTTTCAGCAAACTTAGAGGATTTTCTAAAGTAGGTAGGGTTAAAATCTTTAATCCTATTTTTTAAACTTTCGTAATCTTTAACACCATAGATTGTATAAACCTTATCAATGTCTTCGGAAGAGTTAATCCCAACATCTTGTTTTTGAAAGTAATTTAAAGGAACTAATTCTTTAATTTCAGACCAAGCCTTTATTGCATCTTTTTTCTTCTTTAGCTCTTCATTCTTAAGCGCATCTTTTAATGAATATTCCATTTGTTTTGTAAGCCAAAAACTTGCCGTTTCAAAGCCAGCTGCTTCCAAAGAAATTGCAAAATTAACATTAATGTTCCTACTACCTTTTAAGATATTATTCACTATAGGGTATGCGACATCTACCATTGAGGCAAAATCTCGTTGAGTTATACCCCGTTCATTTAATAAACTAGATAGAATTACACCTGGATGCACCCCTTTTTTTAACATAAAATAGCTGTTGATGTGCACAAATATAGTTCTCCTTGAATTAATTAACAAAATTTGTGGAAAACTTTTAGTAATTGTTTTATTTAAAATTCACTTCTTAACTTATATTTGAATCGAAATTAAAAACTGATGTAATTTAATTTTTTAAATTATCATTTTTGATAACTAAAAAATTAGCATATTAGTTTTTTAACTATATTTGTTTCTATGAATAACATAAAATATTACGCCGATAATTAAATAAAAAAATCCAATCTACTGCGGCAACAATAAATTGGATTATAGTTTTAGGAATTTAAAGTTTTGGACAACTCTTCGATTAAGGCTTATCACCTTAACCATTCCTTTGTTTTGTTATACAAATGTAATGATTTTTTTGATCAAGACAAGTGTTTTAACATAATACTTTGCCTGAATAGCACTTGACTTAGGCTGTTTTAAAGAATGATAAGTCAAGGTGAACTCCAACCAAGAATGGAGTATTAAATTAAAAAATTTTACAAATGTATTTTTTTAAAATTAATAACAGAAGATTCGAGTCTAGCGAATCAAAAATATCTGGGCGTGAACTATTAACTATTGCAAACTTAACTCCTCCAGAAGATTATGAGTTGCTCTACAAAATCAATGAGAAAGGCTTTGAGCCCATACAACTTGATGAAGTAGTAGATTTAAAGACAGCCGGTATTGAAGGATTTAAGGCAAGGCCCTATAAGAAACTGAAAATAAAGGTCGATAATAATCAATTCGAAACCGAAGAGTGTTTTATGACTCCCATAGAAATTATGGAGGTGGCAGGTATTAATCCTGATCGATTCTATTTGAAGGAGATTCGTAACGGAAATGTTGAGGTTTCTTATAAAGATGATGTAGAGCATAAGATAGCTATAACTAAAACATCACGTTTTGTAAGCTGTCAACGAGAAGAGATTAAGTGTGTTATTGTAAACGCAAGAGAAAAGGCATGGAGCAGCGAGAAAATCTCTTATGAAGATGTTGTTAAATTGGCTTATGGGAATGTTCCTAACGATACTAAGGTTATTTATACAATAGTTTACAAAAATGGGGTGCCTAGCAAACCCGAAGGCAGTCTTGCGAAAGGAGCTGTGATTTATGTTAAAAACAAGATGATATTCAATGTCGTTCCAAGTAATAAATCATAGTCCAGACATCAAAAACCTTCGTGACGATGGTTATGAAGTAGAAGTAATTGGAAATTATTTGTTGATGCATAGTGTTCCTTATTTGAACGCTAAAAAAGAATTAGTAAAAGGCACGTTGGTGAGCAACGTGTCTATTGCTAACAATCAAGTTACAAAACCAAATACACATGTAATTCATTTTGAAGGTGAATTTCCTTGTAACATTGATGGAACTATAATTCGTCAGTTACAGCACTCAAGCCGAACTGCGAACTTGACTGATAGGATTGTTGTAAATCATTCTTTTTCAAATAAACCTGCAAATGGCTATCAGAATTACTATGATAAAATGGTGCGATACGCTGAAATAATTTCAGCTCCTGCCAGACATATAGATCCAAGTGTTACTGCTCAAACTTATAAAGTTATTGAGTCTTTAAACGAGAAATCTGTGTTAAATTATAGTGATACAAATTCTTCAAAAGCAGAAATTGATGCCGTAAATCAGAAATTATCAGGGCTTAAAATAGGCATTATAGGTCTAGGAGGGACGGGTTCATACATATTAGATTTTATTGCAAAAACTTATGTAGGCGGAATACACTTGTATGATGGTGATAAGTTTTTACAGCATAATGCTTTTAGAGCGCCCGGTGCACCTTCATTGGAACAACTCAATGAATCCATTTTAAAGGTCGATTATCTTCATGGTATTTATTCTAGAATGCATAAGCATATAGTAACTCATGGTTTGTTTATAAATGAATCTAATGTTGGTTTGCTTAAAGATTTGGATTTTGTATTTGTTTGTATTGACAAAAGTGAAATCAAAGAGTTAATATTTAAAAAACTTGAAGATGAAGGGGTTGAATTTATTGATACAGGAATTGGAGTGGAACGAGTTGATGATTCCTTAATTGGAGTAATTAGGACTACTACAAGTACTAAAAATAAAAGAGACCACATCTGGAGTGGTTGTGTTTCATTTGCCGATGAAGAAAATGAAGAGTATCCTTCCAATATCCAAATCGCTCCCTTGAACTGCTTGAATGCAACATTTGCTGTAATTAAGTTTTACAAGCGTTTTGGTGTTTTAAATGACCTTGAGAATGAGCATCACAGTACTTATTCTATTAATGTTAATCAATTAGTCAGTGATTAGGTTTCAGCATAAATTCGTTGGCTTTATACCAGACAAAATCGAAGAGGGTATTCTGTACATTTCTTTAGATTATGGAGCTGTGATTCATAAATGTGTCTGTGGTTGTGGAAATGAAGTAAATACTCCTTTGACTCCTACAGGATGGAAAATGATTTATAATGGAGAGGCAATTAGTTTAAAACCGTCAATTGGTAATTGGAGTTTTGACTGTAAATCCCATTATTGGATTGTTAACAACGAGGTTGAATGGTCTATGAAATGGTCTGACAAAAAAATACGTGAGATCAGGGCAGTTGAAGATTCTGAAAGAGAAGAATACTATATGAGAAAAAACTCAGAAAATTTAGAAGAAGGTTTAAGTGATTCTGTTGAATTGCCTAAACCTAAACCTAAAAAGAAGAGTTGGTTTCAGAAGCTCATCTTTTGGAAGGATTGATTTTAGAACCCTAATTGCACTAATTAGGGTTCTACTTTTTACTATCATTTTTCCATTTATTATAGGTTTTTTCAAACTTTGGGTTGCTATCGAAAAAAGAATTAATGTGAGCCTCATAATCCAATAAACCTTGATTGTAAGCACTCCTTTCAATTTCTTTAACATTTTTATATCTGTTGTAAGAATAGAAAATTGAACCAAAAGCTAAAATTAAAGAGCAAACAAAAACTATTACTGCCCAATTAGGATAGACTTTTGCTCTCTTAATTGTACTTTCGAATCTGTTATTAAACCTTTCTTGTATTTGTTTATTTGAATTTAACTCATTGCTAATTTCATTCTTCAAACCCTGAAATTCTTTTAGATTTAAGTTTACAGTTAAATTGCTTAAATTCTTATCTAACTCTTCTAATTTAGCAACTCCTTTTTCAAAACTGTTTATTTCGTTAACTAATAGTTTTGTTATTTCTTCTAATCTTGCCATAATATTTTATTTTAAAATCCTATGCTTTGTTCTATGGTTTTCTTAATAATTTTCTTCGTAAGTTTTAAAGCAATGTTTTGGGAAAGTTCTAATACCTTCCCCAATAAGTTTACTTGATTAGTTTTGGACTTCAATAGTAAAGAATGAGGGTTCTTATTGATCTGTTTCCCAATATTGATGATGGACATATTACGGTGTACTTCACTACCTTTTAAGTTATATCTGTCAAATTCAAATCGAAAACCTCGCAGTTGATTTGATTTGTTAATGCTGGGTATTACCTTAACCCCATTAGTTTGCATTGCTTTTAAGTACTCATCAAATGATTTTGGTTTAAATTGTTGCATGCTTAAATCATGTCTTCGCTTTATTTCAGTTCTAATTGCTTTTAAGTCTTGTTGCTTTTCAAACTGTACTTGTTTAACTGTTGTTAGTTTTAATTGCTCAGCAACTTTTTCAGCCATATATTGACTCTTTTTGCTTATAAAATTGTCCTTATATGCAACCCCATTAAAGTCTATACGATTTACATATAAATGGATATGCTTATGCCTCTTATCTTGATGTATAAAAGCAATGGCTTGTCTATCTTTAAGATTTAGTTCTTTTATGAACTGTTTACATATTTTTCTAAAATCATTTTGCCTTAATCGTTCACCGTCTTTAACAGTTGGGCTTATGATAAATGATAACGTATTACGTTTGCACCTATAGTTTAAGTCTTGAATCATTTTAAACTCATTACTGACTTCAGTCGGTGTTTCTCCTATTACATGTTGCTTAAAAACTATTTCGGCTTCCTTGTCTTGATTCCATCCATAAGCAATAGCCATTTTAGTATGTGATATCGATTTACCTTTTGCAATCATTTTTTGAATTTGGCTAAATGTGATTTTATTTCATCTGCTAATTCATAAACCATAGCTGTAAGTTTTGGGTTCTTTTTACTATACATATTGCCTATAGATTTAAAATTATTACTGTATTTAATTAGCATTTTGTAGATGTCAATTTCTTCATCAGATAATCGTTCTACTATTTCTTTATCAAAGACAACACGTCTACAATATTCACTAATGGTCAATCCGCTTCTTTTAGATTTTGCTTGTAAAACTTTTCGTTCAAAAAGTGTACATCTAAATTTTAATATTTCTGTTTTTGCCTTAAAAGACTTTTTTTTACCCCTGCGACCAACCGGAGAAGGCAAGATTTGTTTTTGTGCGTGGCACAAAGACACCTCTTGCACCTCATCCGAAACATCATTTTTTTCCTCACCTAGCATTTCGATAAAATCTAACTCTATGGAATCATCTTTTAAATCCAAATCAAGCTTTAAAATGATTTTGGATTCATTCTCATTTTTGCCTTCAAACTTCATACGAACTATTTATTAGGGATTTAGTTTTTAAATAATGAAATAGATATACCGTCAATAAAGCCTATTGTAATGGTCTGTTTATAATTCACGCTTATACTTAAATTCTTTTATAGAGTTATCTTCATTGAAAATTTGATAATGATGGATTAGCTGTTTTCTAGGGCCTACGTCCTCCTTTTTGATCCATCCCTTTTCTATGTAGCTCTTTATGGTTTGTGTAGTAGTGCGAAGCAATAACGCAGCTTCCTTTCTAGTGTAGTATTTAAGAGAAAAATCTTCTTTAGGTTTATTCTTTATCTCTATAAGAAGTTTCTTAAGTTCTGAAACTTCATTTAGTAAAAATTCATAGGGATTATGTATAGCTCTCATAATGAAACATTTTAGTGTTTAATGCTCCAAAACTATATCAAGATCAACTCAAGAATAGTCAATATTCTATCATTGAGTGAAAAATTTATGGCCTATTTTAATTCATCTAGGTAAGAAAAGCTCGCAAAAACTTCTTCTTGTATTTGGGTAAAACTATGATCTTTAAAATCGTTCAAAGCTCTACTTAGATTTGATTCCGAAAACTTAGGAATATTAAAAAAACTACTCAATGCTAAGCATAGTTTATTTTGTTTTCTATGAATATTTTTTAAAATCCCTAAATCATTAAGCTTACAAACCAAAATCATCAATTCTTTTACTTCTGGAGTTTTGCTTTTTGAAAAAAAGTTGTGTTCTTCAAGTAGTTCAATTGTTTCATTGTATTTTGATTTGTGTATAAAGAAATCTTTGAATTGATAGGCTTTATTGTTAGGTTTTTCAAGTTGATTTGACCAAATTATTTTTTGACTAAAATAAATGAATAAAACGTTGATTGTTGTTATAAGAGCTAAAGCTATATAGGTAATTACATCAGATTCTATTTCTAGTTGACGTAGACCTCTGAATAATAAAATGGGGACAATAAATATTGCAGCAACCGCTAATAGTCTTAATCTGTCATAAGATGTATTCCATATAGATTTTCCATTGATATAACTAGATATATATGGAATGTACTTTTTACAAATAAATGCAAAATGAATTGCTACTGAAATATAAAATAGTATAATTAAGACATAATAAATTGTCATGCTTTTTCAACTTTTTACCATGATTAAACATAAAAATACTAAATTAGTAGTCGATAATCAACTTGTACTGATATCTAAAGAATTATCAACGTAATTATCAACGCAAAAAAGAAACCCTTATAAATAAAGGGTTTGCGAGTTGTAAAAGTGGAGACGGAGGGACTCGAACCCTCGTCCAAACAAGCAACCAAAGTGCTTTCTACATGCTTATTTTTTGTTTGATTTTCGACTAAAAGCTGACCAAAAACAGCCCACTTTTAGCTTAGCTTCTTAAATTTCGAATCGCTATCAAAGCATTAACAATTCTAGGTTTACTTTTACGATGCCTCTAAAAAGAACGCCATAAACCAAGGCTTTCAAGAGACATTTAGCTTGCACACCTTGTGTGCCGAGGCTTTTATCTTACTATAATTCAGATAATTAAGCAGCTAAAGCGTAGTTATTCTCGCCGTTTAAAGTTTGAAATAGATTTTTACGAGTGCTTTTTCATTGCTCGACATGCTTACAGTTCAATTGATCTTGCAGTCAAAACCAGTCGTCCCCAAATTTTCAAAGAGCAGGATGGCAAATGTATATATTTTTTCTAAAATAGCTACTTGCGAAATTCTTTAATTCATAATACCTTGCGGCAAATTTTATACCAAAGGTTTTTCTCTGCCATTAGGTGTTGAGTTTTACCTTAAAAAAAGAATATTTAAATGAAGTTTGCTCTTGTAAAAGAACGTAAAAATCCGCCAGATCGTCGGGTTGTTTTTTCTCCTGAAGGTTTAGCAAAAGTACGTGAAAAATTTCCGAATGCCGAATTTGCTGTAGAAAGTTCAGACATACGAATTTTTCCAGACAATGCTTATAAAGAATTAGATTTTCCTGTTATTAATGATCTTAGTAATTGCGATGTTCTCTTGGGCGTTAAAGAAGTTCCTATTGATGCGTTAATCCCAGATAAAAAGTATTTCTTCTTTAGCCATACTATTAAAAAACAACCGTATAACCGCAAATTATTGCGAGCGGTTTTAGATAAAAATATTGAGCTATATGATCACGAAACCATTATCAAAGAAAATGGTGCTAGACTTATAGGTTTTGGTCGTTATGCTGGTTTGGTTGGCACTTATAACGGTTTTAGGGCTTTAGGATTAAGAGATAAACTATTTAAGCTTCCAAAGGTTGAAACACTTGCTGATCTTGACGTAGTAAAAGCAGAATTAGATAAAATAACCTTACCAAATATTAAAATTTTACTCTCTGGCACTGGTAAAGTGGCTTATGGCGCTAAAGAAATATTAGACCATTTAAATATAAAAGAAGTAAGTGACGCACTGTATCTAACTTCAAAATTCACAGAGCCTGTTTATTGTATGGTAGATGTGATGGAATATGCAAAGCGTAGCGATGGTAAAGTAGGCAATACTTCAGAGTTTTATAAAGATCCTTCTGGGTATGAAAGCAATTTTATGCCGTATGCGAAAGAAACCGACATGTTTATTGCAGGTCATTTTTATGGTGATGGCGCTCCATATTTATTTACCAGAGAAGATGCGAAACATCCTGATTTTAATATCAATCTAGTAGCAGATATTAGTTGTGATATTGATGGACCCGTTGCCAGCACGTTACGATCGTCTACTATTGCTGATCCTTTTTATGGATATAATCCTGTTTCTGAAAAAGAAGTTGCATTTGATGATAAGGATGCCATCACAGTTATGGCTGTAGATAATTTACCCTGTGAACTTCCTAAGGATGCTAGTGAAGGTTTTGGAGATATGTTTTTAAAACATGTAATTCCTGCTTTTTTTAATGGAGACAAAGATGGAATTTTAGAACGCGCTTGTATGACCAGAAATGGTAAATTAACCAAACGCTATAGTTATCTACAAGATTACGTTAACGGTAAAGAATAATGGAGCAAGACAAACAATTTCTGCTCGATCTTGCAAATACCAAAATGCCCTACGGAAAATATAAAGGTCACTACCTCATCGATCTTCCTGAACATTATATTGTATGGTATCATCGAAAAGGATTCCCAAAAGGAAAAATTGGTACCATGCTAGGTTTAGTGTATGAGTTAAAATTGAATGGTCTTGAGGATTTGGTTCGGAAACTTCGTACTAAAGATTGAATTTAATTTTTTGTTAAATCAATTTTCGAAGTAAGAATATATCGTCCTATTTTTTTAACTTAGAAGGATTAATTCTAAACCTTAAAAAATGAATACACAACAAGTAGCTAACAAATTAGTAGAAATGTGCCGCCAAGGAAATTTTGCTGGCGCCATGGAAGAATTATATGCCGATACTATCGTAAGTAGAGAAATGCCCGGTATGCCAAATGAGGTGACTACAGGTATTAAAGAGGTATTTGCCAAAAGTGAGGCATGGATGGATAATGTACAAGAATTTCATAAAGCTGAGGTTTCTGACCCGCAGGTAGCAGAAAATCATTTCACGTGTACTATGGATATGGATGTTACTTTTAAAGACAGAGGACGTCAAAAAATGAGTGAGGTTTGTGTTTACGGTGTTGAAAACGGAAAAATTACCAGTGAGCAATTTTTCTATTCGATGTAAATAAGTCTCATAAAAAATGAAGCAGTGACTCATCACTGCTTTTTCTATTTTTTTGATATGAACCCTGCTGAGGAATATATTTTAAATCAACAAGAGCCTTATAAATCGATTCTATTACACGTGCAGGTACTTATTGAAGCTACCGTAAAAGACGTTGAGTTGTTGTATAAATATAGAATTCCGTTTTATTATTTAGCAGGAAAGCCTTTCTGCTATTTAAATGTACCCAAGAAAAAGAATTTTGTAGAAGTAGGCTTTTGGGCATCTGCACATCTTAAAAAATATGATGCATATTTGGTACGTGACGGTAGAAAAGTAATAAAATCCTTTCGTTTTAAAACTCTAGATACTATAAACGATGAAATTGTTATGAATGTTTTGCAAGAGGCTGCTGCTATTAATCATAAAGGCTTCTGGAGATAAGCGTTACTCGAGAATCAATTTATACTGCAAAGCTGTTTCACGATTTACAATAATAAACAAATCAGTATTACCAGAGACTGTTACCAGAACTTCAAATGTACACCCATCATCGGCGCATACGGGTGTTAGCGGTTTTGGCTTCATATCGGCACGTGTTGCGTAATGCAATTTCACCTCTTTCTTGGGTTTTTCTATCGTAAAAGTGATCGTTTCTCCACTTTTTGCTTTTATTTCTCCTCCCAAAGGTGAATTAATAGAAAGTTTATTTTTAAAATATCCTAAAGCATAGGTAGGTGCATCAAAAAATTGCTTTTTAGTAGGTTCTTTAGTCGAAAAAGACAAACCTTTTACACTCGGTAAATGACTTTTTACAAATTCATCAGGATCTGTGAAGAAAAAATAATCACTAAATTTTTTGCTCCATGTCTTCCCAGAAGCTCTTCCTGCTCCCCAGGTTACATCTAAAACATACCACTTATTATCAATCTTCACGGCATTCCAGGCATGATCACCACGAGGTGGATCTTTACCAATATCATGCACGCTGGTTTTCGAATACCCATCAATAAACAAACACGGAATATTCATCAGATCACACACTTTTTTAAAGGTCTGCGCATAGCCTTCACAAATAGCATTGTTTGTCTTTAACGTTGATTCAACAGAATATTCTCTAAGAGCTTTTTGTTTTTCCATGAGATCTTGTTGATTTGCATAGCTAAATTTCACAAACCGATCTCCATTTAAAAATTCATTCATATCGTAGTTAACATTTAATGCTAACCAGGTATAAATCGCACGCACTCTTTCTTTATCACTCTTAAAATCTTGTTGTATTTGCGTTGCCAATCCTTCAGCAGAAGCAATGCGTTTAGGGTATTGTTTTACACGTGCATCTACAGCCGCATAATCTTGCGCTTGTAGTATCGAAAAAGATAAAAAAAGAAAAATAAGGATATATTTCATGTACAATTTACAACATAAATAATACCATATTATTGCAAGTCGTTTACAACTTTTCGAATCGCTACTAAATTTGATAGTAAGCCTTCCAAATGATCTAAGTGTAGCATATTGGCTCCGTCAGATTTTGCATTTGCTGGATCAAAATGTGTTTCTATAAACAAACCATCGACACCCGTAGCAATACCCGCTCTTGCAATGGTTTCGATCATATCGGGTCTGCCACCTGTTACTCCAGAAGTTTGATTGGGTTGTTGCAGTGAATGTGTTACATCAATCACCGTTGTTCCATATTGTTTCATGGTAGGTATTCCTCTAAAATCAACAATCATATCTTGATAGCCAAACATCGTACCTCTGTCTGTGATCATTACATTTTCATTGCCAGAATCTGTCACTTTTTTCACTGCGTGCTGCATACTTTCAGCACTCATAAATTGTCCCTTTTTAAGATTCACTACTTTTCCTGTTTTAGCCGCGGCAACTACAAGATCGGTCTGACGCACCAAAAATGCTGGAATTTGTAAAACATCGACATAGTTAGCCGCTTTGTAAGCATCAGAAACCTCGTGAATATCAGTAACGGTTGGTACCTTGAATCGCTCACCCACTTTTTGAAGAATTTCAAGTGCTTTTTCATCACCTATACCCGTAAAGGAATCGACACGTGAGCGATTTGCTTTTCTAAAACTACCTTTAAACACATAGGGTATTTTCAATTCATCAGTTATACCTATTACTTTTTCGGCAATTCGCATTGCCATATCTTCGCCTTCAATAGCGCAGGGACCCGCCAATAAAAAGAAATTACCACTAGCGCTATGTTTTATATTCGGAATGGAAGCAATATTCATTTACGTTAAAATTTGTGGCAAAAGTACAACTTTTTGAATTCAGCATTCTCTAAATTTGTGTGCACAATAGTAAGGTTAATTGTTTCTTAAAGTTTTCTTGAGAATAAAAAGATACTTTTACTTTGTGTTAAATTTTGTTATTGAATATGAAGCGAATTTTTAAAATAGTAGCCATCACAACTGGTACACTCCTAATTCTTTTACTAAGCCTACCTCTTTTATTTGAAGGTAAAATAATCGATTTAGTAAAAAAGACAGCGAATAACAATATAAATGCAACCTTAGATTTTGAAAA
Source organism: Maritimimonas sp. 2210JD6-3 (assembly GCF_056591795.1). Lineage (NCBI taxonomy): Bacteria > Pseudomonadati > Bacteroidota > Flavobacteriia > Flavobacteriales > Flavobacteriaceae > Maritimimonas > Maritimimonas sp. 2210JD6-3. Next base: position 21,379 of record NZ_JBWQOJ010000005.1, read on the forward strand.
GGCTGATGTAAGTTTGCTAAGTAGTTTCCCTAATGTATCATTGCATGTACAAGATTTGCATATTCTAAACCAAGGTTTTTTTCAAGGTGATACGTTGGTTTCAATCAAAGATGTCTCTGTTACCTTGCCATTTAAAAGTTTATTTAATGACGCTTCTGAAGCGATCGCTGTAAAAAGCTTTTCTATAGATGGTGCTCAACTCTCTATTAAGGTAGATTCATTAGGAAAAACGAATTATGATATTCTAAAAAAAGATACCAATTCAAAAAATCTAGACTCTACTGCTTCAGAACCTTTTACTTTTAATTTGCAGGATTATAGCATTACCAATAGTAGTATTACTTACACCGATCAAAAAAGTGAGTTAGATTTTAGCTTTTCTAATCTAAATCATACAGGTCGTGGAAATCTTTCATCAGATAAATCGATTTTAAAAACCACTTCTGAGGCACTTGTCTCTCTAGGCATCGATGGTATTGAATATCTAAAAAATAATGCATTGAATTTAACCGCAGATTTTGACCTAAATTTTAAAGAGAATACCTACTCCTTTTTAGAGAACAAAGCAAAAATCAATGCGCTCGATTTAGTGTTTGATGGTTTTGTAAAAGTTAATGAAGAGAATCAAGAAGTCTCACTTAGCTTCGAAACGCCTTCCTCAGATTTCAAGAATTTTCTCGCTTTAATTCCGAAAGTATATTCTAAAAATATTGAAGGGGTGACCACGACAGGAAATTTTGATGTAAAAGGTGTTGTTACCGGGATTGTTGACGAAACCCATATTCCAACTTTTGACATTACAATTACCTCAGATAATGCCTCGTTTAAGTATCCTGAACTACCCAAATCACTTAAAAATATTCAAATAGATACGAAAATTGCGAATACCACAGGACTTACAAAAGACACTTATGTAGCTATTGATAAATTCAATTTTCAAATTGATGATGAAACATTTACCGCGAATGCACTGTTAAAAGACCTTACCGATAATATGAAGGTAACCGCAGGTCTAAAAGGCATGTTAGATGTATCAAAGCTTGAGCAAATTTATCCAGCAGAACAGGTAAAAGACTTGCAAGGTTTGCTAAATGCTAACCTCAATATGGCTTTTGATATGTATTCTATTGAAAAGAAAAAATATGAGAATACAAAAGTATCTGGTACGGCTAGTATTGCCGACTTCAAATATGCGTCGAATGAGTTAAAAAACCCTTTAATTATTAAAAATACAGTATTATTGTTTAATCCAAAAACAGTAAAAGTTAACGAGTTTGATGCGACGATCGGTGAAACAGATATGAACATTAGTGGGAGTCTCAATAATTTTTTGGGATTCATCTTTAACAACGAAAATATTGAGGGTGATTTTATTATGCAATCAGACAAATTTGTAGTGAATGATTTTATGACTTCTAATGAAGCAGCCGAGGAAAACACAGATGACACCGCAACAAATGCTAAAGAGCAGCTTAGCATACCTTCATTTTTAGATGCTGATCTTAAAGCAACTGCCAAAACAGTGGTGTATGATAATATTACGCTTTCAAACGTATCGGGTGATTTACGAGTGAAAGATCAAACAGCTTCCCTAAAAAATATGCGATCAGACGTGTTTGGCGGAAAATTAGGTTTCGACGGATTGGTTTCTACAAAAACTAAAACCCCAACCTTTACTATGAAATTAGATGTTGCAAATTTTGATATTGGTCAATCGTTTACTTCTTTAGAATTGTTTAAAGCTTTGGCACCTATTGCCAACACAATTAGAGGAAAACTCAATACAACTATAAGTCTTTCTGGCGATTTAAACACTGACTTTACACCGAATCTAACAACATTAAGTGGTGACGTATTAGGGCAGTTAACATCTTCTGTGCTAAATAACGAAGCATCGCCATTATTACAAAAACTAATGAGTAAGCTCAACTTTTTTGATGCTAAAAAACTAAATCTAGATGGCCTTAAGGCTTCACTACGCTTTAAAGATGGTAAAGTAACTGTAAAGCCATTTTCTGTAAACTATGATGATATAGAGATCGCCGTAGGTGGTGGTCATGGCTTTGATAGAACTATGGATTATGATGCGGTGTTTAATATACCCGCTAAGTATTTAGGTAAAGAAGCTGAAAAGTTACTCGCACAATTAACACCTGAAGAACAAAATATGATTAAAGTACCTGTAACAGCATTTATAGACGGTAGTTTTACAGATCCAACTATCTCAACCGATCTAAAAGGTGCGATTACCAGTTTAACAAAGCAAGTAGCTTCGAACCAAAAAGATAAGTTGGTAGATAAAGGTAAAGAACAATTAAATACTGCTTTAGATAAATTGTTGCATAAAAATAAAGACACCGCAAAAGTAGATTCTACTTCGGTTAAAAAACCTGATGCTGTCAAAGAAACCGCAAAAGACTTGCTAAAAGGTATTTTTGGTAGCAAAAAGAAGAAAAAAGATAGTACAACGGTTAAGAAGGATACGGTAGATTGATTTGCCATCTCCCTGTCTTTCTTATAGTTAACAACACTTTCTTCTAAATTTATTAAAACTAGTTTCTTTTTATTTTTTACTACCATGCGATACAATTGTGTCAAAAAGAGGATCTTTATATCTTCTAGACAAAACAATTCACAACTCAAAAAATTAAACTTTTAGTATAAAGTCTCTAAAATTTATGTTAATTTTATATTAAAACCTATATTATGAGGTTAAAGCTACGTTTAATTTATCTGTTTACTATACTTTTATTTATTAATTGTACTAATGATGATAATGCTTCAGATGAAGAAGTATTTCAGGGTACTGATGCTCAAATTTCCGAATTATTCAGCCCTGGAGTATTGGAAGCTATGAAAGAATTAGGTCTGACTGTATATCTTGGTGCCAATCCCCCAAATATAGAAGGTTCTTATCTTTTTAATGAGCGTACCCTAACAGCTACTAACGTGCCTCAAGATGATGGTCAACTAGGAACTGAAATTATTGACTTATTACAAACTTTCTCAAATCAAAACTCAGAAGATAATACCATTGATGTTTTAGGAAAAGAATTCTTTTCTATGATTGTCGTTACTGAGCTAAAGGGTCCTGGATTTTTCATATCAGGAGAAGGAAATAATTTTAGTGTATACTTTAAAGTAACTATTGATAATCTAGCCAACGGAACATCTGCTGAGTTGGCATATGTAGTATCAGGCACTATTAATGAACAGGGCATTATCAATGCTGAAGAAGCCGCGATTATGTTAGATAACTTTGGTAATCCTAGCGGCACATGGATTCCTAACAATACGGGAAGAGTATTTTTAGAAGCTGATAACTTGGCGGAAAAGGTAACCGAAGATTTTCTTGGCCAAAATAAGCAAGGCGCGGTTAATTCAGATGCTAAAAATTTTATGTCAATATGGTGATTAAAAACAATATTTTAGTATTGTACTGATTATAAAATTTTTAGATAGTAGCTTCCAACACTTCTATTAAAACTGATAAAAAAATACTTTAAACGTTAGTTCAGAATCTAACACTACCAAAAACCAAATGCCCTTGAAGAAACTGCTAAAAGGTATTTTTGGAAAGAAAAAAAGAAAGAAGAAACTAAAAAGGATACGATGGATTAGTGCGTTAATATACCCTTATAGACCCCTCAAAGATACGATAAATTCCCTTCTTGAGAAGGGGGTTTACTTTGGAACAGGAGGTGTTTATTAGAGATTAATCTTAACCATTTAAATCTAACGTCATTACGAGGAGCTGTGATATAGCGACGTGGTAATCTCAACAATTAGAACTCCAATTGAACAGATTGCTTCGCAATGCTCGCAATGACGAGATAATAAAAGCATTACAATCGCTTTCTTAAAATATGTAATAAACCAAAGACCCAAATAATTAACGGATTAATCGAGCGCTAATGAGAGTTAATAACCACGCATTACAATCGCGCGGCAGCGGGGAATTAACTGTATGCTTCAAGCCTAAAGCTTTTTAGCTTATTAGATTTCTTATCCAGAGATTTTGTCATTTCGAAATGAGTCTACCAAAGGTGGACGATTGAGAAATCTCAACAATTAGAACTCCAATTGAACAGATTACTTCGCAATGCTCGCAATGACGAGATAATAAAAGCATTACAAACACTTTCTTAAAATAGGTAATAAACCAAACCCAAATAATTAACGGATTAGTCGAGCGCTAATGAGAGTTAATAACCACGCGTTACAATCGCGCGGCAGCGGGGAATTAACTGTATGCTTCAAGCCTAAAGCTTTTTAGCTTATTAGATTTCTTATCCAGAGATTTTGTCATTTCGAAATGAGTCTACCAAAGGTGGACGATTGAGAAATCTCAACAATTAGAACTCCTATTTAAAAGATTGCTTCGCAATGCTCGCAATGACGAGATAATAAAGGCATTACAATCGCGCGGCAGCGGGGGAACAGGAGGTGTTTATTAGAGATTAATCTTAACACATTTAAATCTAACGTCATTACGAGGAGCTGTGATATAGCGACGTGGTAATCTCAACAATTAGAACTCCTATTTAAAAGATTGCTTCGCAATGCTCGCAATGACGAGATAATAAAAGCATTACAAATGCTTTCATGATTTATTTTTCGTCTTCACTGGCATTCTTAATATCATATCTAATGTCAAAATCATACTTGTGAATCACCTCTTTATTATTCTCACGGAGAATAGGCAATTTTAACATTAATACAACAAATGTTATTGCCAATATAACTTTCAGTACCATTCTTAGTCAATTTCATTACTTCGTCAAACTTCTAAATAAGCTTTCTAAATCTTGGTTTTTTACTTGCGACTGTAAAAGTTTGAGTCCGTTTTCTTGCACAAAGTCAAAAATTGCTGGCCGCATATCTTCCTTCGTATCAAAACTTAATTGCCAAGTCGTATCGTTTAGGTTTATCGCTTTTACCAATTTGGGTAATTTGTTGATAAGTTCTTTTTCGATTTTTACATCAAATTCTACCTCGACAAGTTGTTGCGTTCCACTTTTAAGATCCGCTATCTTTTTATCGGTAACAATTTCTCCTTTATTAATAATGATAACCCGATCGCAAACAGCTTCTACCTCTTGCATAATATGTGTAGATAGTAATACAGTTTTGGTTTTTCCTATTTCGCGAATTAAACCACGAATTTCTACCAATTGATTGGGGTCTAAACCCGTAGTAGGTTCGTCTAAAATTAATACTTCAGGGTCATGTAGTAATGCTACTGCGAGTCCACAACGTTGACGATAACCTTTAGAGAGTTGGCTGATCTTTTTATGACTTTCTGGCGACAATCCAACTTGCTCAATTACTTCATTAACATGTGCTTTTGAAATACCATGAACATCGGCATAAAAGCGGATATATTCTTTAACGTACATCTCTAAATACAATGGATTATGCTCAGGAAGATAGCCTACTGATTTTTTTACTTCCATAGGATTTTTAGAGACATCAAATCCGTTTACCAACACCACACCTTGGGTCTGTGAAATATAGGAAGTAATAATCTTCATCATGGTAGATTTACCAGCACCATTAGGGCCTAAAAAACCCACAATTTCACCCGACCCAATAGTAAAACTTACCGTATCTAGTGCTTTCTGTGAACCGTATATTTTTGTTACTTCTTGTACCTCTATAGACATGTTAAAAATTTATAAGTCAAATTTACATATTCTATTTAAAATAAAAGAGGCCGCCTATCGGCAGCCTCTTAAAATTCATTAAAAATATCTTATTAGTACACCTCTAATAGTGCTGTAATATCACCAGCAGTAAACGGTCTATCAGTACCATTACTACATGCTAGCATCCAAGAACCGTTTTCAGCTCCAGTTGGAGTACCAGGAATATAGATAGCACCTACACCTGCATCACCTTCGTCACCACCTCTTCCACAACTAAAAGCGCGGTTAAAATAATCTGTATGACGGAAACCTATAGCATGGCCAATTTCATGAGCTATTACTGTTGCTGCGTCTGCAGGTACACCACCTCTACGAGGGTTATAAACATCTGAATTTAATACGATCGGCGTAGCAGGGTCTCCATTTGCATCAGGGAAACCAGCACTACGTCCTAAAATAGTACTTCCACGAGATTTTCTTAATTTTTGAGATAAAATATCAATGTCTGCTCCTTCACTATTTGCTCTTTGGAATGTAATATCTAATCCTAACGAATTATAACGATTTAATGCATCATCAAAAGCAGCTTGCATAGTAGCGTTAAAATCAACATCCATATACACAGAAATTACTCTTCCATCTGGGCCTACAATATTGTTAGTTCTGTAATGTTTTTTGTTATCAAGACTTGGCTGTAATTCATTTATTTGAGCTTCCGTTAAAAAGATATCACCTTCAACAACATACCCCTGCTTACCATTAAAAGTATCGGCAAACACATCTTCAGTGCTAAAACCAGCTTTCTCTATTTTAGCTAATACACTAGCTTTTACATTTCCTTCTTCTACGGTATCAGAAGTACAAGCGACAAATACAGAAGCAACAAATGCTGCAACTGCAAAAAATTTAATTGTTTTCATAAAAAATATTTAATTTATTGATTAATCTGCGCGAATATAATAAAACAATCTATATTATTTCTAAATTTTTGGTTAAAAAAATATTTTAATGTTATTTTTTTAACAATTGAGTTTATACTTATTAGACTTCTTATTGTCAGTACTTTAATAAAATTTCAAAAAACAAAAGAGGAGCATTTTTTACTCCTCTTTAACTGCGTTCGTTAAACTAAACCCTAATTAGTTACTTAAGAACTACACATTATATTTATAAGCTGTTTTACTATCCTTCGCAGCTTGTACATTCTTTTTTCTGCTTGAATTTTTGCGCAGCATTCATACTATGTTGATAGTACAATGACTTTAGACCCATTTTCCAAGCAGTAACATAAATTTTATTAATATCTTTTACGGGCATATCTGGGTGTACCATTAAATTAACCGATTGCCCTTGATCAATATGATTTTGACGTGTTGATGCCTGATATACTATGGTTAACTGATCAATTTCTGAATAGGTTCTAAACACATCTTTTTCGTGCTCTGAAAGAAAATCTAAATGCTGTACAGAACCATCACGATCACGAATACTTCGCCATACATCACTCGTATTTCTGCCTTTTTCTTCTAAAAGTTCTTCTAAGAAAGGATTTTTAATCGTTGTTTTAATTTTCGCAATGTCTTTTACATAACAATTTGACCAAATAGGCTCAATACCCTGCGATACTTGTCCCAAAATAAACGCTGAAGAGGTTGTTGGTGCTACAGCATTTAACGTTGTATTACGTCTTCCATATCCCTTTAACACCTCAGGCTCACCAAATAGTTCTGCTAATTCTTCTGAAGCTTTATACGACTTCTGTTTTATGGTTTTAAAAATTTCATTGTTCAAATTATACGCCTCTTGGCTATCAAACGCTAACATTTTAGATTGTAAGAACGAATGCCATCCTAAAGCACCAAGACCTAGTGCTCTATTATTCTTAGCGAAATTATACGCCTTTTCCATAAACATAAATGTCTGCTGGTCATCGCGTTTTGGAGAATCTTTATATACCTCTAACTTAGTAATAAATTCTTCCATCACAGCATCTAAGAAATAGGTAAGTGTTTCTACAGCATCGGTGTTTTTCCATTTATCATAATGCAACACATTAATCGACGATAAGCAGCATACAAACGACCAATTATCATTAGAAGGCAACATGATTTCAGTACATAGATTACTCGCATAAATTTCTAGATTCTTATCTTTATATGTATCTACACTTCCATTGTTTGCATTATCTCTAAAGAAAATATACGGATAGCCTATTTCACCTCTACGCTGTAATACTTTGGCCCAAATAGCTCGTTTATCGATATCACCATCGATCATTTCTTGCATCCATTGGTCACCAACAGAAACCCCATGTGTTAGTTCTTGAATCGGATTTCCTTCGGTACCTATTTCTAAAAACTCATGAATATCTTTATGATCTATGGGTAAGTATGGTGAAAATCGACCTCTTCTCACTGAACCTTGACTTACCACATCTACCATTTTTTCAAACAATTGCATGATATGTACCGACCCTGATGATGATCCGTTATTTTTTACCTCAGCACCTCTTGGGCGTATTTTACCAAAATATCCTGAAGTACCTCCACCTAACTTAGACATCATACCTACTTCAGATTGTGTATATAAAATATCACCCATATCATCTGAAATATGAGAACCAAAACAACTAATTGGTAAGCCTCTTTTTTTACCAAAATTCGACCAAACAGGTGATGCTAACGAGAAAAATCCTTCAGCCATGTAGCCATAGAATTTGTTAGCAAATCCTTTAATCTTTAAAATTTCTTCGGCTCTATTCGCGATCTCTCGTATGCGCTCTTCGGGAGTCGTATCGTCTGTTAAATAGCCAGATTCTAAAAATTTACGGCTGTTTTCTGTAAGCCATTTAATTTCTGGCTCTTGCGCATTTTTTAGAGCTTCCTTTCTTGCACGTAATAGTTGCTCTTGATCTGAAAGTTGTTGCTGTTCTTGGGTTAAGGGTGTGTTTAGCTTCATAATTAAAATAGGTCGTCACTGGTTATACTTTTTGTTCTTTTGCTGTAGTTGATTGAACGTTTCACAAAGAAATCTCCGTGCTTGGTTCCGATAATTTCATCATCAAACCATTCTGTATATTGTAAAAGGTTTTCATCTATATCGAATACTTTTTCTATACCGATACTCTCTAATGAGTTGTTAAACCTGTTCTTTATGAATTCGTTGATGACAACTTTAGGTAAAAATTCTAATTCTCCTTTCTCAAAAATCCAGTCAATAATGCGACTTTCAGCGTCAAAGGCTTCTCTACATAAATCTTGTACAATTAAATTATATTCTTCACCAAACCAAGTTGGGTTTTCTTCTTTAATAATCTTAATTACATCGATACCAAAATCGCCGTGAATCTGTTCTTCTTTAGAAGTAGCTTCTACAACATTAGACACTCCTTTCAACACGTTTTTGTGTTTATTAAATGCCATAATGATCAAAAACTGAGAAAAAAGTGATACATGCTCGATAAAAAGAGAAAAAAGTAAAATAGACTCAGAGTACTCTTTTATGTCTTCACTTTTCGCATTTTTTAGTGCGGTATCTAAATAATGAACCCTACGCATAATTACGGGGTTCTTTTTTAATTTTTTAAATTCATTATTAAGCCCAAGAATCTCTAATAAATGTGAATAGGCATCGTGATGTCTTACTTCACTTTCTGCAAACGTAGCACCTACCGAACCTATTTCTGGTTTTGGCATTTTTTGATACATATCACCCCAAAAAGATTTTACGGCTACTTCTATTTGAGAGATGGCTAACATGGTATTTTTAATAGCACTTTTTTCTACCTCGTTTAAGCCTGTTTTAAAATCTTGAACATCGCTAGTATAATTGTATTCTGTATGAATCCAATATGAATGTCTAATGGCATTTACATACTCATACAACTGAGGGTAATCGTAGGGCTTTAGATTAATTCGCTTTTCAAAAATATTAGGCTTTCTTTTGCGTGCTTGCTCATCTCTATATAATATATATGCCTTCGCAACATCATGAAACGTGCTGCTCATTAAGGTATCTTCAACAATGTCTTGTACTTCTTCAACCGTAGGTATATAATTAGCATCTCTTACCTTACGTTCAATTAACACATCAAGAACCATATTAGAAATTTCTTCTGCATCTTCTTTCGTACCATTTTCTACAGAAATCATTGCCTTTTCTATGGCGTTGGTGATTTTACTTAGTGTGAAACTGGTGGTTTCGTAATCTCTTTTTATAATTTCTGTAATTTCCATAATTCTTGCGTTAGTTGGTAAAAGCTCTCTTTTTGAGTAAAAAATTCTTAACCTATCAAAGTAATTCTATGAAGAATCGCTTTTAAGTTTTGTTTGTTGAATAAAACTGTTTCGGGTAATTCTTTCTCAAAAGATCTTGAGATAAAATTGACATTGACAAATATGGATTTTTTACTTGAAAAAAAAAACTCATAATTATCCACAAACAAGGGCGAGTTTTTAACAAAAACCTAAAAGATCAATATTTATGTTAACACAAACTTAACATATAAAGTATTGACTTTCAATTTTTTATAATTTTAACATTTTAGCTCGTAAGCGGAGTTTACTGGGTTTTCTACGATTCTGCGTAAAACGAAAAAAGAGTCAATGAAAGTTGACTAGAAAAATTATATAATTAGAAAAATTGGATCATTATTTTTTAATCACTTCTTAATCTTTTGAGCCACCTTTTCTAATTCGGCATACCAATCTTCACCAAATTTTCTAATGAGTGCTTCTTTTACAAATTTGTAGATGGGCACCTGAAGTGCTGCGCCTAACGTACAGGCATCATCGCAGATCTGCCATTTATGATAATTCACAGCTGCAAATTCTGAGTAATCTTGTACGCGAACTGGATACAAATGGCAAGAGATAGGTTTTTTCCAATCAATTTTTCCATCATTATAAGCCTGTTCTATACCACATTGTGCAATACCTTTCTTATCATAATTTATATAAACACAGCTATCATCACTCGGAATGAGCGCAGTCTCGTATTCGCCATTTATCGTAACAAATAATCCTTGATCTTCGATAGCTTCAATACCTTCTTTCGTTAAATACGGTTTTACTTTGGGGTAAATATCCATCAAAACCTTAAGTTCTTCTTCTTTAAGCGGGGCACCAGCTTCGCCATCTACACAACAAGTGCCTTTACATGCTGAAAGGTTGCAAACAAACTCATTTTCTATGATCTCTTCTGAAACTATGGTTTTACCAAGCTGAAACATCTTCTAAAGATTATAACATAATAAGGCAAAAATACTTATTTTTTTCTCTGTAACTTTACAATTATTTAATGTTGTAATCAGATCTTGTTTAGCTACTTTTGCCAAAAAAATAAACCATATATGAACTTCGATTTTAAAGAAATTTTTACTGCTTTTATGGTGTTATTTGCAGTGATTGATATTATAGGAAACATTCCTATAATAATTGATTTAAGAAATAAAGTAGGGCATATTCAATCTGAAAAAGCCTCGATGATTGCAGGTGTCATTATGATCATTTTCTTGTTTTTAGGACAAAGTTTACTAGGTCTTATCGGAATCGATGTGAATTCTTTTGCCGTTGCAGGTGCGTTTATCTTATTCTTTATAGCGCTTGAGATGATCTTAGGTATTACTTTATATAAAGATGATGATGATGGTACTATAACGGCTTCTGTTTTTCCGTTAGCTTTTCCCTTAATTGCCGGACCAGGAAGTTTAACAACATTACTTTCGCTACGTGCTGAATTTCATATTGAAAATATTATTGTAGCTGTATTAATAAATGTATTATTAATTTATATTGTACTTAAAACTTCTGCTAGAATTGAACGGTTTATTGGCCCGAATGGAATCAAAATTATCAGAAAAATATTTGGTGTTGTACTATTAGCTATTGCTGTGAAATTATTTGCTGCTAATATTAAAGTTTTATTTTAATGTATGATGCATTGGTCATTGGAGGAGGTGCGGCTGGAATGTCTTGTGCTTTGGTCTTAGGATCTGCTAAAGACAAGCCTTTTACTGAAGGTAAAAAAATAGGCATTATCATGCATCAAAAAACATCACATTTGCAATCCGCTCTATTTAACAACGTATTAGGATTGCCTCCTAAAACTACTGGGCGAAAAGTTCTCGAAAATGGCAAACAACATTTGTCTGATGTGTATTCACACATTGAACAAATCCAAAATGAAAAAGTAATTGAGGTTACGCGAGAACCAAACGCTTTAAAAGTTATCACTAATAAAAATACTTATCAAAGTAAGATTATAGTAATTGCTATTGGCTATACTAATAATTTTGATATCAAAGGATTAGAAACCTATACCATACCACATCAAAAATCTAAACCCGTAAAAGAGCGTATTGAGCTAAAAAATAACGATCATTTAGTAACTGAGGGTATTTATGTAGCTGGCACCTTGGCAGGATGGCGCAGTCAGTTTGCTATTGCCTGCGGTAGTGGAGCTTCGGTCGCTACCGATATTCTTACCCTTTGGAACAATGGTGAACACGTAAAAGTACATGATAAAGTACACTCATAGAAATTTCTAAAAAAGATTCCCTTTTTCATGGCAATTTAATGCTTAACGTAATCTACTTGTCTATCGAGCAATTTTACGCGTTGTAACATTTTATCATTTTGATTTAAAATCGAGTAAAACAAATTATCATCATATAACATTTGTGCAAACAATGATTTTAAATAGAATTTTACATACTTTACATTTTTGATTTTTCGATTGATCTGCGCATCTTCTTTTAGATATTTCTGATATGCATCTAAAATGGTAGTATTGTCATCAAAATCACTTAAAAAATCTTCTTTTTTATAGGCTTCTAACGCTGTTCTATGTTCATCAACATATTTAAACACAAAATCACGCATCGCACCAAAATGGTAATTTGGTAGGTACGCTGTCGTATCTATCGCAACAAAAACATCGGGTATAATACCGCCACCTCCATATACTACTTTTCCTTTAGGTGTAGTATATTTAAGTGAATCTACTTTTTTAATACTATCAGCGTTTTGCAATTCTCCGTTAAGATAACGCTCATGAAAATTATCGTTATAATATTGGTCTGGATTATCACCTTTATAGGGTTTTTGAATCGATCTACCCGTAGGGGTATAATATCTTGAAACTGTTAAGCGAACCGCAGAACCATCACCCAATTCCATTTCTTGTTGTACCAAACCTTTACCGAAAGAACGTCGCCCTACAATAAGACCTTTATCGTTGTCTTGTAAAGCACCAGCGACAATTTCACTAGCAGATGCAGAATTTTCGTCAATAAGCACATATACTTTACCCTTTTCGAAATCTCCTTTTGCCGTGGCAAATGCTTTGTCTATTTTTCCCCCTTTGTTTTTTGTAAAAACAATTAATTTATCATCTTCCAAAAATTCGTCAACCATTTGCGTCGCAACATTCATAAAACCACCTTGATTTCCTCTTAAATCAAGTATGAGACTCGTCATATTTTGATCGACAAGCGCATCTAATCCTTTTTTAAACTCTTTATATGTAGTAGCTGCAAAACGATTTACTTTTATATATCCTAAGCTATCATTAACCATATAGTAAGCGTCAACACTTTTAATGGGTACCTTTCCTCTTTTTATGGTAAAATCTAATAGTTCAGCCGCTGATTTTCTATAAACCTTTATGTTTACCTTGGTATTAGGCTTTCCTTTTAATCTACTGATAATAAATTCATTATCTAAATTTTTACCATAGAGTGTATCCTTTTCGGCAATAAGAATACGATCTCCATTTTTTAATCCAGCTTTCGCACTAGGGCCACCGTCAATAACATCTACAACGGTAATAGAATCATTATGCATTCTAAACTGTACGCCAATACCTACAAACTCACCATTCATACGTTCGGTAATACCGTCATGATCTGAAGCAGGAATATATACTGAATGCGGATCTAGTTTCCCTAAAATCTGTTTGATGGTTCCATCAAGTAAACTATCAGTATTTACTTTATCTACATAATCATATTGTATATAATCAATAAGCCTTTTAATCTTTGCTTCTTGCGGATTGTTATTAAATAACGCAACCGTACTTTTCTTTGGAAAGTTTAAGGTGCTTCCTATAAATATCCCCAAGATTACGGCAAATGAAAGCAGTAAGGGTATGTAAATTTTATTTTTAGAATTCATTTTCTTTAATATGTACTAACTCAACGCCAGCTTTTGCTAAAAATTTTAATCCGGCATCATCTTTATAAGCATCTGCGTACACCAACCGTTTAATGCCTGATTGATGGATGAGTTTACTACACTCTTTACAAGGTGACATCGTAATGTATAATGTGGCTCCTTGGCAACTCTGTGTAGATGATGCAACTTTTAATATCGCATTCGCTTCGGCATGCAAGACGTACCATTTTGTGTAATTGTCTTCGTCTTCACAAATATTTTCAAAACCAGTAGGGGTACCATTATATCCGTCTGATATAATCATTTTATCTTTTACAATTAATGCGCCTACTTGTTTTCGCTTACAGTATGATAACTTCGCCCATTCTTTTGCCATTTTTAAATAGGCCATATCATACTTTTTTTGCTTTTCTTCAGTCATGTAATTTACGATACTGATTTTCAATTAAAAGCCCGAAATTACTAGTTATATTTTATAGTAACTAAAGTACAGCTAAAAATTGTTTGATGCCTGTTAAACTTTTACCAAATTTTTCTTTCAAAAAGCATTGGTAATACAATGCCAATAACGATTGACGAAAGAATGAGAATCCAATCTCTCTTTTTTATTTTTAAGATATCTTGAGCAATAAACCCTGCTAATAAAATTAGAATAACGACTACTATCTGTGCAAATTCTACACCCAATGCAAAATAAAGTAGGGGCAGCAACTTAGTATCACTATCCTCTATGGTAATTTTTAACAAACTTGATAAACCCAAGCCATGAATCAACCCGAAAAACAAGGCAAAAAATTGATTAATGTTAGATTGATGAAATTTTTGCTTACTCGCCATTACCAAATTCACAAAAGCTGTAATAAAAATGGTAAGTGGAATTAAAAATTCTACCAACTCAGCTTTCACTTTTACAATTTCAAATACCGACAATGCTAGCGTAATGGTATGCCCTATGGTAAAGAATGTAATTAACAACAATGCTTTTTTCCAGTCTTTAAAGCTATACACTACCGCCAATACAATAAAAAATAAGATGTGGTCGTAGGCATTCCAATCTAATACATGGCGAAATGCTAATTCAATAAACAGTTTAAAATCATCCATTTTTAAAAAATAAAGCCAAATTAAACTAAAGATTCTGTGTTTTTACTAAAGTTTTAGTTTTTTAACTAAATCCCAAAGCACAATACCACAACTTACTGAAATATTTAAAGAGTGTTTTGTGCCAAATTGTGGTATTTCAATACAGTGATCTGATGCCGACACAACCTCTTGTTGCACACCCTTTACTTCATTACCAAAAACAACGGCTAATTTCTTATTCTTTTCTGGCTCAAATTGTTGTAATAGCATCGCATTATCTGCCTGCTCAATCGAAACAATAACAATACCTTTATTTTGTAATTCTGTGACCAACTTTACAGTATCTTCAGCATATTCCCAATCTACAGCTTCAGTAGCACCAAGAGCCGTCTTATGAATGTCTTTATGTGGCGGTGTAGCAGTGATGCCACAGAGATATATCTTTTCGATAAGAAACGCATCACTCGTTCTAAACACCGAACCAATATTATTTAAGCTTCTAATATTATCAAGAATAACGATCAACGGAGTCTTTTCAGCTTTTTTATAGTCTTGATTCGTCAGTCTATCTAATTCGTTATTCTTTAACTTTCTCATTTTTACGGATTCTTAATAAAAAGATGCTCAAGCATCATGACCTAGCGCACACTTTTTTTATCTTCGCAAAACTAATCTAAAATAGGCGATACTTGGCAAAAACCGCGGCAAAAAAAGTCACTCCTTTAATGAAACAATACAATAGCATTAAGGCCAAATATCCTGATGCGATGTTGTTATTTCGAGTAGGTGATTTTTATGAGACTTTTGGTAAAGACGCTATAAAAGCTGCCCAAGTTTTAAATATTACCTTAACAAAACGAGGTAATGGTAGTGAAAGTGAAACTGCTTTAGCCGGATTTCCGCATCATTCGTTAAACACCTATTTGCCAAAACTTGTTAAGTCTGGATTGCGTGTTGCCATTTGTGATCAATTAGAAGATCCTAAACTCACCAAAAAGATTGTAAAACGAGGTGTGACAGAATTAGTAACTCCAGGAGTTGCTTTAAATGATGAAGTATTACAGTCAAAAACAAACAATTTTTTGGCTGCTATTCATTTTGGTAAAAAACAAATTGGGATATCGTTTTTAGATGTTTCTACCGGTGAATTTTTAATTGCCGAAGGCAATGAAGAATACATTGATAAATTGCTGCAGAATTTTAGTCCAAGTGAAGTACTCGTTCAAAAACAGCATAAAATTCGTTTCAACGAAGCGTTTAACCAACCGCTCAATCTATTTTATTTAGACGATTGGGTATTTCAAGAAGATTATGCGCATGAAAGTTTAACTAATCATTTTAAAATAAAAACCTTAAAAGGATTTGGTGTTGATGATCTACCTCAAGGCATTATTGCTGGAGGCGCTATTTTATTTTATTTATCGGAAACGCAGCACAATCAATTAGATCATATTGCTTCTGTTAAAAGAATTGAAGAAGATCATTATGTTTGGATGGATCGTTTTACAATTCGTAATCTAGAATTGTATAATTCAACCTCTCCTGAAGCTGTTACGTTATTAAATGTTATTGATAGAACCATTTCACCAATGGGTGGGCGCTTGTTAAAACGATGGTTAGCGTTACCTTTAAAGAATCTAAAACAAATTCAAAAGCGTCATGAGATTGTAAAATATTTAATCAATCATGATGATTTTTACCAGACCGCTGCCTATCAGATCAAGCAGATTAGTGATATTGAGCGTCTTATTTCAAAAGTAGCAACAGGTAAAATCAACCCGCGTGAAGTAGTCTTGTTAAAAGATTCTTTAAAAGCCATTCTTCCTATTAAAAAAGCTGCTGAGAAAAGCAAAAACGAAATCCTTAAAAAAGTAGGTAGAAATCTTCACACTTGTCAAGAACTCATTGAAAAAATTACCGATACCCTTAACGATGATAGCCCAGTACATATTAACAAAGGCAATGCTATTGCGAAGGGAGTTTCAAACGAACTAGATGAACTACGAAACATCGCAACTTCTGGTAAGGATTACCTCGATGCTATGTTAGCTCGTGAAACTGAGCGTACGGGAATACCCAGTTTAAAAATAGCGTTTAATAATGTTTTTGGATATTATATTGAAGTACGTAATACCCATAAAGATAAAGTTCCTGAAGAATGGATACGTAAACAAACACTGGTCAATGCCGAGCGCTATATCACGGAAGAACTCAAAGAGTACGAAACGAAAATTTTAGGTGCCGAAGAAAAAATAGCATTATTAGAGCAGCAACTATTTCATAACCTTTTACATTTTATGTTGCATCATATTCAACAGGTACAACAGAATGCTCAACAAATTGCCTTTTTAGACTGTTTATGTTCTTTTGCGCTCCTAGCAAAAGATAATAATTATGTCTGCCCTACCATGGATAAAAGTACCGATATCGAAATTAAGAATGGACGACATCCAGTTATTGAAAAACAATTGCCTATCGGTGAAGAGTATATCGCTAATGATGTTGTGTTAAATCGTTCGCAACAGCAGATTATTATGATCACGGGTCCCAATATGAGTGGTAAATCTGCCATCTTAAGACAAACGGCTTTGATTGTTTTGTTAGCGCAAATGGGAAGTTATGTGCCAGCACAACAAGCTCGAATTGGTGTTGTTGATAAAATCTTTACGCGTGTAGGAGCAAGTGATAATATCTCGATGGGAGAATCTACTTTTATGGTAGAAATGAATGAAACCGCTAGTATCTTAAATAATATCTCTGAACGTAGTTTGGTACTTCTTGATGAGATTGGTCGTGGTACCTCAACCTATGATGGTATTTCTATTGCCTGGGCCATTGCAGAATACTTGCATGAACATCCTACAAAAGCAAAAACCCTATTCGCCACACATTATCATGAATTGAATGATATGACCGAAACCTTTGAGCGCATTAAAAACTTTAATGTTTCGATTAAAGAATTAAAAGACACTGTAATTTTTTTACGAAAGCTAGTGCCTGGTGGAAGCGAACATAGTTTTGGTATTCATGTCGCAAAATTAGCTGGGATGCCTACTTCTGTAATTCATCGTGCCGATAAAATGCTAAAGAAATTAGAACAGAGTCATCGTTCTGATGAAATCAAAAACAAACTACAACAAGCAGTTGATGAAGATGTACAGTTGAGTTTTTTTAAGCTTGATGATCCTTTATTAGAAGATATTAAAGAAGAAATTCTTTCTACAAACATTGATGCTTTAACACCCATTGAAGCCTTAATGAAGCTAAATGAAATTAAACGAATGTTGATGGGGAAGTGATTTTACTTTAAAAAAGTAAAAGAAGTTATTTTGTTATTGGGGTAAACAGTTGTTTTATTGGTATCTGGTTCATAAAAAAATGTGTGACTTGTTGTTTTTCCTATAAAATACTTTTTGGAAGTACTAGTAATATCATCTCCCTCATATGTTATAATTACTTTTTTGAATCTCTTACCCTCAATTATTAAACTACTTTCTATTTTTGCCTTAAAAAAAATTAAAATGATCGGAATTACCCAAAGAAAAATGAATATAAATAAAAGATTCTTATTAACTCGTTTAGTATTAGATTACCTTTGAGATTCCTCAGGAATAATATCTTCTAAAATGTTCCAAAAAAGAGGTGCAATAATCACTAATATGTATACAAAAACATCATCTAAAAATGATAATGTGAAATCAGATAAAGTCATAAAATCAACAATACTTACACCAAATTCACTATAGAAAGTCATCAACCTAATTGAAGTACAAACAATAACTATAACTGCACCTATAGGTAAAAATTTGTTGATATTTTCAATCTTAATCATTCAATATTCTTTAACATATATCAGTAAATATATTCAAAATTAAATCCTTAGATTATAGTATCTTTACACTCTATAAAAATCGTCATTCCGAACAAAGTGAAGGAATCTCTTAGTAAGCAGATTGTCACGCTATCGCTCGTAATGACGTAAGAAATAAGTTTTATGCATTTTCTCTTTATCAGCGGCGCCGAAATATTTGTGATACTCGTGATCGTATTAATGCTATTTGGTGCTGATAAAATACCTACGATGGCTCGTGGCTTGGGTAAAGGTATGCGTCAGTTAAAAGATGCTACCAACGAAATCAAAAGAGAGATTACCGAAACTGCCGAAAAACAAGGTATCGATACCGATATTGCCAAAGATATTAATAAAGGCATTAATTCTGTAAAAGATGATATCGATGAAATTACAGGACCCATAAAACGAAACTTCTAAACCATTGGATTTCATTGATAACATTGTTGTTAAAGACAAAGAGCTTTTTGTATATCTCAATAATTTAGGTACCGAGTCCTGGGATCAGTTTTGGGTGATTTTGACGAATCAATTTAGCTGGATTCCATTATTTTTATTACTTTTTTTTCTAATCTTCAGCGCCTATGGCTGGAAAAAGGGATTGATGATTTTATTCGTAACTGCCTTACTCGTTACTTTTTCTGACCAATTCGTAAATTTTATTAAAGATTATTTTGGGAGATTACGACCCAATAATGATCCTACCATCAACGAAATGATTCGTATTTTAAAACGACCTAAAAGTTTCAGTTTTGTATCAGGTCATTCAACGACCTCGTTTGCCGTAACTACTTTTATGATTCTAACACTTAAAAAGTGGTATAAGTACCCTTATTTTTTACTTATTTGGCCCATTCTTTTTGCCTATAGTCGTATTTATGTAGGTGTTCATTTTCCTGTTGATATTTTTGTAGGAATGTTATTAGGAACGTTAATAGGTTATGCATTTCATAAAATTAATGTTAGTTTTTTGAGAAAAATTCATTAAATTTGATTCCGTCAAAATTTTTAGAATTGAAAATTCAAATATCCCCTTCAGAATTTCAATCTTAAAAAGGGAAAACAACTAATGTCTAACTCAAATTAATGTAACTAAATGAAAAAATTAAGCTTATTATCGCTATTGGCGATAGTACTTATTAGTACGTCTTGTTCTAAAGACGAGTCAGAAATTCAAGAACAATCAATTATTGAAATTAGCCAAGAAAAAGCACTTACACCAGAGCAAATTAATAATCAAATACAAACATTTATAGAAACTACTGGTAGTTTTGACTGGAAAAACGCTAGTGATCATTTGCTATGGAGTGCGACTGTACATGGTGATAAAATTTTAACCGTTGGCTATGGAAACGAAGGTTTTACTCAAACAAAAAGTCAAGAGTTAAATGATATAAAATCAGAAATACTCAATACCGTAAAAGAAAACACCTTTACGAAAAGTAATGAAGAGCCTTTAATATATGAGGATGCTATTTTAAATGTTATCGACGTGAGAGTAGAAACCTTAAAAGCAGTTACAGCATTACGAAAGAATCAAAATATTCGATTTTTAGAACCCGAGGGTTATGTATATAAGACTTCATTCGAGAAATCTTCATCGGGTTGCAGCCAATCAGGGCAAAGTATAAGTACATTAGATTATGGAACCCTTTCTTCTGGAGCGAAAGTACCTTGGAACTATTACGATCATAATGTAGATGATGCATGGGCCTACAGTAAAGGTCGCGGTATAGGCGTTGGCGTTATTGATACAGGTTTGTCACCAAATCAGCCTAATCTATCTTACAAATTTGATGATTATTACAGTGGTCGTTATGTACAAAAATATGGTACCTACGTAGATTCATGGTGGCCATGGTCTTCTAGAACTGATGGTCCTAATGATAAATGTGGACATGGTACTAGCGCGAGTGCTACAGTAGCAGCTCCAGATAATAATTCAGGGCAATTTATTGGTGTTGCCTACGAATGTAACCTGATCTCGTATCGAGGAACCAGTGATGTTGTACTTAACGGATATCATGAGCGTCGAGGCGTAGCGAATGCTTTAACTGCTTTAGGAAATCGAAGTGATGTAAAAATTATTTCAATGTCTATTGGATATCCTTGGTCGATTGGTAGAATTGCTGATGCTGTTCGCTATGCGAATTCTCGAGGAAAATTAATTTTTGCTGCTGGCGGAACCTCAACTAACTTTACCAATTTCTACGGTATTATTTTCCCAGCTAGTATGAGTGAAACCGTTGCTGTTACTGGAGTTGAAGAGCGCTCTGGCTATGAAGAATGTGATGCTTGCCATAAAGGTGATATGGACTTTACCATTATTATGGAACGTGGCAATAACAATCATCAACCTGTATTAGGTTTTAATAACGGACAATCACAATATTTTGGTGGATCGTCTGTAGCTACTGCTTTTACAGCCGGGGTAGCCGCATTAGTTTGGTCTAAATATCCATCATGGAATAAAGATCAAGTATTACAACGTTTAAGAGAATCAGGTGATTTTTATCCTAATAGAAATGGTGACTTCGGTTACGGAAATATAGACGCCCTTAAAGCTGTAAGAGGGTATTAATTATTGAATTAGTTTACAGTGAAAAGCGGCAAATTTGCCGCTTTTATTTTACTCTACTTATGGTCAATCCGTCTCGAATGGGTAATAAAACAGTTTCTATTCGATGATCTTCTTTTAACAACCTATTATATTCAACAATAACCTGTGTGTCTATATCTTTTGGATCTAATTTTTCAACTACTTTACCACTCCATAATACATTGTCAGATAGAATAACACCACCAGAATTCATCTTATCAATAATTGCCTTAAAATAGTTTACATAATTACCTTTATCTGCATCGATAAAAACAAGATCAAAAGTGGTATCGATCGTCGCAATAACATTTAAGGCTTCTCCTACATGTTGTATTATCTGACTTTTATATTGCGATTTCTCAAAATATTTTTTCTGAAAATCGAACAATTCTTCGTTTTTATCAATAGTATGAATTGTTCCATCCGATATTAATCCTTCAGCTAAACACAATGCAGAATAGCCAGTATAGGTACCTATTTCTAAGATTGTTTTCGGCTGCACTAATTTAGAAATCATGGCCAATACACGCCCTTGAAAATGCCCACTCAACATACGAGGTACTAACACTTTTTGCCACGTTTCTCTAGCGAGTTCTTTTAATAATTCTGGTTCATCTTCTGAGTGGTTTACCGCATAAGTGTCTATATTTTCTGGTAAAAAGTGCATGCATTTTATTTTTGTAAAGATAAAAAAAGCGCCACTTGTAAGCGGCGCTTTTTAAATAACAAGCTGTTTTTATTTCGCATTCGTAATTTTTTCTTTCATTAATGCTTTTTCTTCATCATTTAAATTTTGCTCACAATGTGTACGCTCTAAATGCGCATCACAAACTTTAGTAAGCTTACTATTTTGTTTTGAAAAAGCACCACATATTTTACATCTTAGTAGATGTAAATTTAACTTAACCTTTTCTAAAAAGGTAGCTTCATTATACTGATTTTTTGTGCAAATGATAGTCGCCTCTTCACAGCTAATAAATAATCCCATACTTTTACTCTAAATTACTTAACAAACCAATTGGTTTCTAAACATTTTCTTAATTGATGTCTAGCTCGGTGAATTATCACCCACAAATTAGACGCTGTAATGCCCAATTCATTACAGATCTCCTCGGTTTCGTATTGTTTTACATTTTTTAATAGAAATACTGTTCGGTATTTTTCTGGTAAATTATCAACGCAAGAATCGAGTACATTTTTTAACTCTACATTTTCAATATCACGCTCTGCTTCATTATCCCACGTCTGCGGTATTCGTTCTTCTATCCAACTTCCTTTTTTCTCTCCTTCATCATAAAAATTCATCTTTACTTCAGCTTTTCCCTTGGCGGAATTCATTTTTCTATAATGATCTATAATTTTACGTTTCAAAATTGAGATCAACCATGTACGCTCCGCAGCTTGTCCTCTAAAATTTTTCATAGCTTTTAAAGCTGAAAGAAAAGTTTCTTGAACAATATCTTTCGCCACTTCTAGATCGTCTATTCTTGAATTCGTATAGTTAAATAGATAATCTGAATGTAAATCTACCCATTTATCTGGGTTCAATATGTGATGTTCTTTGATTTCTGGCATTAAAAATTTTGCTTATTAGACGTTAAAAATACAAACCTTTACACACTTTTACCAATATGAAGTAAAGCATCTCCTCTATTTACTATCGGAAAATGATTTACAGCGAAAATAAAACCATCAAAAGGTGCTTTTACACTTGTTGCAGTTTCTCCATAAGTATCTGTAATATATCCCAATATTTGTCCTTTCTCTACAGCATCACCATTTTTTATTCTTGCATTAAACAAACCTGCTATTTTAGCACGAAGCCATTTTCTAGAAGTAAGCTCCACACTGCTATGTTTTTTTGATTTTTCTTCTCTTTTCAGAATAACATCAAAATGTTCTAGAATATTCAAAACACCGTCTATACCGTACTTAACGGCTGTTTTATCTAACCGCAGTGATTCTCCTGCTTCATAAACGATAATAGGCACATTATGTTTACTTGCTTCTTTTCTGAACGATTTCGGAATCAAATTAGAAGCAAATTGATAGGGTGCATTAAAAATTTCGGCGAGCATTTTACTCTTTTCACACTTTGGCGTATATCGAATCTGAGGATAATTATTTCGTTGCGCCCCACCCGTATGAATATCAATACCAAAATCTACATTGTTAGCAATCTCACGAATATGAAAATAGGCAATTCTACTTGCTAAAGATCCTGTTCTGCTACCCGGAAAACTTCGATTTAAATCTTTACCGTGTAAATCTCTCGATAAATTTAAAAACCCAAATACATTTAGTAGAGGCACCACAATAACACATCCTTTTTGAACATTAAAGTATTTTCTTGAAAGCATTCTTCGCACCAATTCAATACCATTCACTTCATCACCATGTAACCCTGCTTGTACTAATACTGTAGGTCCAGGATCTTTTCCGTTAAAAACATAAATAGGAATCTCTATTCGAGTTCCTGTAGGTAAACGATCAATTTCAACTTTAATCATTTTTTCTTCCCCTAATGCAATAACATGCCCTCTTATTTCAACGGGTTCATTTCGAAAATTTATATCGAACATTTTTCTCTAAAAATTTGATAACGTGTGCTGCAACGTTTACTTTAGTATAAGCCTCTACTCCTTGAAATCCAGGAGATGCATTTACTTCGATTAACAAGGGTCCTTTTTTTGAGCGTATCATATCTACACCAGCTACTGGTAATCCTAAATATTTTGCTGCACGCAATGCAATTCGTATTTCTTGTTCTGTAATATCGGCAATTTCACCTGTTCCACCACGATGAATATTAGATCTAAATTCTCCTACTTCGCCTTTACGTTTCATCGCTGCCACTACTTTAGTGCCAACAACAATAGCGCGAATATCTTCACCATTAGACTCTTCAATAAACTCTTGCATCATAAAGCTAGCATTCATGTTATAGAAAGTATCCATAATAGATTTTGCTGATTTTGTTGTTTCTGCTAAAATTACACCAAGACCTTGAGTTCCTTCCTGTAATTTGATAATTATGGGTGTACCACCTAAAAGGTTTATTTGTTCTTTTATACTTTTTGCATCGGTAGAAAAAACAGTATGTGGAATTGGTAAATTCTTTCTATTTAAAATTTGAAGCGTACGAACCTTGTTATTAGCTCTCAAGATTCCTAAAGAGCGAGCTGTGCTAAGTACACCATTCATTTCAAACTCTTTAACAACTGCAGCACCATGACGTGTGACAGATGCCCCTATTCTAGGAATAATTGTATCTGCTTGGTTAAGAATATTTTCTCCTTCGAAAATAAGTTGTGGTCTCCCGTCACCTAACTTAACTGAACACTTCGTATGATTTATAACACGAACATCATGACCTCGCTCTTCTGCTTCGTCAATTAGGCGCTTCGTAGAATAAATATTCTCGCCGACAGAAAGTATAAATATCTTCATGAAGTAAGGCTAGCGTAAAACAGTATCAATCTCAATCTTATTTTCTAAGGTTCTATGAACAGGGCATCTATTCGCAATTTCTAACAGCCGCTTTCGCTCTTCATAGGTTAAATTACCTACCAGTTCAATCGTTCGTACAAACTTATCAATTTTTGACGTTCTATCATCACTGCACGAATTACAATCTTCGGCATGCTGTTTAAAATGTTCTAGATGAACGAGTACTTCATCTAAATCCCATTTTTTTCTATCGGCATACATACGTAGCGTGATCGCTGTACAAGACCCAAGAGCAGATAGTAACAATTCATAAGGTGTTAATCCTGAGTCTTGGCCTCCATATTTTTTAGGCTCATCAGCAATAATAGCATGTGAACGTGCTGCCACTTCGGTTCTATACTTAGATTTCCCTATTCTTACAACCGTCTGTTTATCAGTTTCTAACTCTTTTCGCTCTTTAAATGTAACGTAGCGTGCTGCCCAGCTAGAAACCATCTCACCTACATAAAAAGAGTCATCTTTATTTGTGAGTAAATGATTCGCTCCGTCAAGAGAAATAAAACTCTTAGGGTGAAATGCTGCATTATAAATTTGTTTTGCATTTTCTATTCCAACCGTGGTGTCTTGAGGAGAATGTAACACTAATATAGGCTTTCGAAGTTTCCGTAAAAGTTTTGTCATATTTTTAGATCCGATATCATCTAAAAATTGCTTCTTTATCGTAAACTGTCTTCCTGCGATTTCGAAAGTCGCCTCTCCATCACTAGTAATGTCTTCAATATGGTCTTCAAACAAATGTTCAACATGTGAAGGATTAGAAGGTGAGCCAATCGTCACTACTGCTTCAATAGAAGCAACAGCAGCAGCAGCATAAATTCCTGCCGCTCCTCCTAAAGAATGACCTATGATGATTTTAGGTGATTGATGATTTTTCTCTAAATATTCAGCAGCCGAAATTAAATCTTCAATATTTGTAGAAAAGTTCGAATCAGAAAAATCGCCTTCACTATTTCCTAAGCCCATAAAATCAAATCGCATCACAGCAATTCTGTTTTTTGTAAGTGCTCTAGAAATATTTCTTACGGCAGTAAAATTTTTATTGCCTGTAAAAAAATGAGCAAATAATGCAAAACCTATAGGTTTTTGATCAATAGGAAAATCAATACTTCCGTCGAGCACTAAGTCTCTTTTATTTTTAAATTGAACTTTGCGACTATACATGGTTTTGTTTGTTTTATTAATCGGACTATAATTTAAAGCTTTTTTATGTTTAAAACGTTTCTAAATAGTGAAAAAAATGATATTCATCTTTTCGAAGCAAAAACTAAATAGTATTTTTGTGTGAAATTAAACTAATCATAATGAGCGGAATTCTAAATTCTACTATCGGAAGAAAGTTTGCCATGGCACTTTCGGCACTCTTCCTAATGATATTCTTACTACAACATTTTGTAATTAATATAACTTCTATTTTTAGTGCCGATGTCTTTAATGAATTATCCCATTTTATGGGTACCAACCCACTGGTACAATTTGCTTTACAACCAGTATTAATTTTTGGAGTTGTTTTTCATTTTGTAATGGGGTTTGTTCTCGAAATTAAAAACAACAAAGCTAGACAGGTAAAATACGCCATGAATAAAGGTGGTGCAAACTCAACTTGGATGAGTAGAAATATGATTTGGAGTGGCCTTGCAATTTTAGCCTTCATCGTATTACACTTTATCGATTTTTGGATTCCTGAATTGAACGTAAAATACATTCAAGGAGATATGTCTGGTTTGCACAATGGTGAGTTTCGATATTTTCATGAATTACAAGAAAAATTTGTAAATCCAATTAGAGTTGGTGCTTATATTGTAGCTTTTGTTTTCTTAGCATTACACTTATTACACGGATTTAACTCGGCATTTCAATCTGTTGGAGCAAATAATAAATACACAAAAGGATTAAAAGGATTTGCTAAAGTTTATGCTATTGGAGTACCACTAGGTTTTATCATTATAGCGTTGTATCATCATTTTAATCACATTCACTAATATTATATGGCAACTTTAAATTCAAAAGTACCAAAAGGTCCTATAGCTGAAAAATGGACCCATTATAAAAATAAAATTAACTTAGTAAACCCTGCGAATAAGCGATTAATAGATGTGATTGTTGTAGGTACGGGTCTAGCTGGTGGTTCCGCTGCTGCAACGTTGGCTGAATTAGGGTATAATGTAAAGGCTTTCTGTTTTCAAGATTCACCTCGTCGCGCACACTCTATTGCTGCTCAAGGAGGAATTAATGCCGCAAAAAATTATCAAGGAGATGGTGATTCTACCTACCGTTTATTCTATGACACTGTAAAAGGTGGTGATTACCGTTCTCGTGAAGCCAATGTGTATCGTCTGGCCGAAGTATCTGCTAATATTATTGATCAATGTGTGGCGCAGGGCGTTCCTTTTGCACGTGATTATGGTGGATTGTTAGATAATCGTTCTTTTGGAGGCGTTTTAGTATCTAGAACATTTTATGCAAAGGGACAAACGGGACAGCAATTATTATTAGGTGCTTACTCTGCCATGAATCGTCAGATTGGTCGTGGTAAGATAAAAATGTACAACCGTCATGAAATGCTAGATGTAGTAATTGTTGATGGTAAGGCAAGAGGAATTATTGCACGTAATTTAGTGACTGGTGAAATTGAAAGACATTCGGCTCATGCTGTTGTTCTAGGAACGGGTGGTTATGGTAATGTATTCTTTCTTTCTACCAATGCCATGGGAAGTAATGTAACAGCAGCTTGGAAAGCGCATAAACGCGGTGCTTATTTTGCGAATCCTTGCTATACACAAATTCATCCAACGTGTATTCCTGTTTCAGGTGATCATCAATCAAAATTAACATTGATGTCAGAATCATTACGTAATGATGGACGTATTTGGGTGCCAAAAAATATGGACGATGTAGAGGCAATTCGTGAAGGGCGTAAAAAACCTACCGAGCTTGCTGAAGAAGAAAGAGATTATTACTTAGAGCGTCGTTATCCTGCATTTGGTAACTTAGTGCCTCGTGATGTTGCATCGCGTGCAGCGAAAGAGCGTTGTGATGCTGGTTACGGTGTTAACGCAACGGGTGAAGCAGTGTATTTAGATTTTGCATCGGCTATTCAACGTTACGGAAAAGAACAAGCGCACATTAAAGGCTTAAATGAAAATGATGCAAGCCTAGTTAAAGAATTAGGTAAAGAAGTTGTAAAGGCTAAGTACGGAAACCTTTTTCAGATGTATGAAAAGATTGTAGATGAAAACCCATACGAAACACCTATGATGATCTATCCAGCGGTGCACTACACTATGGGTGGTGTTTGGGTTGATTATAATTTAATGACAACTGTTCCTGGTCTATATTGTATTGGTGAAGCTAATTTCTCTGACCACGGTGCGAATCGCTTAGGAGCTTCCGCGTTAATGCAAGGCTTAGCAGATGGGTATTTTGTATTACCTTATACTATTGGTGATTATTTATCTGATGATATTCGTACAGGCCCTATCTCAACCGATTCTGCTGAATTTGAAGAAGCAGAAAACAATGTACGTGCTGACATTGATAAGCTCATTAATAATAACGGAACAAAACCTGTTGATTATTTTC
The DNA here is from genome assembly GCF_056591795.1 of Maritimimonas sp. 2210JD6-3. NCBI lineage: Bacteria > Pseudomonadati > Bacteroidota > Flavobacteriia > Flavobacteriales > Flavobacteriaceae > Maritimimonas > Maritimimonas sp. 2210JD6-3. The sequence goes on from NZ_JBWQOJ010000005.1 coordinate 49,822, forward strand.
ACAAACGCTTAGGTAAGATTATGTGGAATAAAGTTGGAATGTCTCGTAATGAAACAGGTTTAAAAGAAGCTATAGATGAGATTTCTGCCTTACGTAAAGAGTTTTGGGAAAATGTGCGTGTTCCTGGTAAAGCTAATGAGTACAATGAAGAATTAGCAAAAGCAGGTCGCGTAGCCGATTTCTTAGAATTAGGTGAATTGTTTGCGAAAGACGCTCTTAACCGTACCGAATCGTGTGGTGGGCATTTTAGAGAAGAATCTGTTGAAGAAGATGGCCCTCAAAAAGGGGAAGCAAAACGTGACGATAAGAATTTTGCGTATGTAGCAGCTTGGGAATATAAAGGTGAACCTAAAGATGCTCTTTTACATAAGGAGCAGTTGGAGTTTAATGATATCGAATTAAAACAACGTAGTTATAAATAGATGTTAGTATTGAGAAATGAGATATTAGATTTTTAAATTTAGTTTCTCTCAATACTCAATACTCAATACTTAAAATCTAGACAAATGAATTTAAAGTTAAAAATATGGCGTCAGAAGAACGCTAACGATAAAGGAAAAATGGTTGATTACAACATCAGTGATGTATCGCCAGACATGTCTTTCCTTGAAATGTTAGATGTTTTAAACAACGAATTGATAGAAAAAGGTGATGAGCCTGTAGCATTTGACCATGATTGTCGTGAAGGTATTTGTGGTATGTGTTCATTATATATTAACGGAGAAGCTCATGGGCCTGATCGTGGTGTAACTACTTGTCAGTTACATATGCGTAAATTTAAAGATGGAGACACCATTTATATTGAACCTTTTAGAGCTACTGCTTTTCCTGTAATTAAAGATCTTGTTGTTGATAGAACGGCTTTTGATCGTATTCAGCATGCAGGCGGATTTATTTCAGTAAATACTTCGGGAAATACACAAGATGCAAATGCATTACCAATTGCTAAGCACGCTGCTGATGAAGCCATGGATGCTGCAACTTGTATTGGTTGTGGAGCTTGTGTAGCTACGTGTAAAAACTCATCTGCAATGTTATTTGTTGGTGCTAAAGTATCGCAATATGCTCTATTACCTCAAGGTCAAGTAGAAGCAACAGATAGAGTGCTTAATATGGTAAAACAGATGGATGAAGAAGGTTTTGGTAACTGCACCAATACTGGAGCCTGTGAAGTAGAATGTCCTAAAGGGATTTCCCTAGAGAATATTGCTCGTATGAACAGAGAATATTTAGCGGCTAGTTTAAAAGGGTAATTTTAAAATCTCAATATTCCAATTCGAAATCCTAAGCATAAACTTAGGATTTTTTGTTAGCTTTATCATATGATCAAGCATACTTCAAAATTACCTAATGTAGGTACTACCATTTTTACTGTAATGAGTGCCTTGGCTACTAAGGAAAAAGCTCTTAATCTCTCACAAGGATTTCCAAATTTTAAAAGTGACAATAAGCTATTGAAATTAGTGAGTAATGCTATGCAAAATGGTTATAACCAATATGCTCCCATGGCTGGTGATCTAGGTTTACGAGAACAAATTGCTAAAAAATTTGATCTTTTGTATGACTCAACTTATCACCCCGACAATGAAATAACCATCACAGCTGGAGCTACCCAAGCTATTTTTACGGCAATTTCAGCATTTATTAAAAAAGATGATGAGGTTATTATATTTCGTCCTGCATACGATTGCTACGAACCGACTATAGATCTCTTTAGAGGTAAAACGATATCGATTCAACTTAAGGCTCCAAATTATAAAGTTGATTGGAAAGAGGTCTCTGAGAAAATATCTTCAAGAACTAAAATGATGATTATTAATACACCTCAAAACCCGAGTGGTACTATTTTTTCTAAAGAGGATATGTTGGCACTAGAAAAGATTATTGAAAACACCAACATAATTGTATTAAGTGATGAAGTTTATGAGCATATTATTTTCGATAACGAACAACATCAATCTGTCTGTCGTTTTAAAGCGTTAAAAAAGCGCTCTATAATCGTAGCGTCTTTTGGAAAAACATTTCATAATACAGGATGGAAATTAGGGTATTGTTCTGCTCCAAAAGCATTAATGGAAGAATTTCGAAAAGTGCATCAGTTTAACGTATTTTGTGTAAATCACCCTATGCAAAAAGCACTTGCTGAATATTTAAATAACCCAGAACATTATCAAAATTTAGGGCTGTTTTATCAAGAAAAAAGGGATTTGTTTTTAAACCTGATTAAAGATTCGCGTTTTGATTTTATCCCTGCCAAGGGTACTTATTTTCAATTGTTAAATTTTTCTAATATCACCAATGAAAACGACGTGGAATTTGCCAAAAAACTAACGAAGGATTATAAAATAGCTTCCATCCCACTTTCTGTATTTAATGAAGATTTTTTAGATAAAAAAATGTTACGTTTCTGCTTTGCAAAAACAGATGATACACTAAAAAGAGCTGCTGATATTTTAAATAAAATCTAATTTTAGTAACCAATCGTATTGCTCATCTTCACCAATTAAATAAGGATGTTGACCAAACTTAGCGAATCCTAACTTTTTGTAAAACGCTATGGCCTTTGTGTTTTGCTCCCAAACACCTAACCATAGATAAGAATGCTTTTTTTGTTTAGCATACCTAATGATATGCTGTAACGTTTTAGTTCCTAATTGATGACCTTGAAATTCTTTTTTAATATAAATACGCTCTAATTCTAACGCGTTAAGATCAAAATTTTCTTTTTGTGCTTCTTTCTGATTCAATTTATAGTACCCAACAATTTGGTCATCATTACAAATAAAATTAAATGAAGAATTCGGGTTTGACAATTCACTTGTAATTTGAACTTTACTAAATGCTCTAGTAATATATTTTTTAAAATCTGTAGGATTATTATGTTTCTCGAAAGCATCAATAAAAGTGCTTTTTGCTACTTCAATCAAACTCGTAAGATCATTAAGTGTACATGTTTCAAAATACATTTTACTTTTATTACATCAATTATAGGGTAAATTACAAATTATATTTATGTAATTTTAAAACATGCAAAATGAATTAAATGTAGCTCTAGTACAAAGTGATTTGGTTTGGGAAAATCCAGAGAAAAATAGGCAACATTTTGAAAAAAAATTATCAGCAATTCCCAAAAATGTAGATCTTGTAATTCTTCCTGAAATGTTCACTTCGGGTTTTACTATGAATCCAGCACAGGTTTTCGAAATGATGGATGGCGTTACCGTGACATGGATGCAGCATATGGCTTCAAAATATAATAGTGCGATTACTGGCAGTATCGTTATTAAGGAAAATAATAACTTCTACAATCGTCTGCTCTTTATACGACCTGATGGAAGTATAGAATATTATGATAAACGACATACATTTACATTGGCAGGTGAACACAAAGTATATACAGCAGGCACTAATAAGCTTATTATCGACTATAAAGGATGGAAAATTTGTCCGTTAATATGTTATGACCTACGTTTTCCTGTTTGGTCTAGAAATGCAGAAGATTATGATCTCTTAATTTATGTTGCTAATTGGCCAAGAAAACGAATCGCTGCCTGGGACACGCTATTAAAGGCACGTGCTATTGAAAATATGAGTTATTGTATTGGTGTTAATCGTGTTGGATTTGATGCAAATAATTATGAATATATTGGCCATACTGCATGTTACGATGCGCTAGGAGAAAAGGTCGCTTCAACACCTCCTGGCGATGAAAAAGTAGCATACAGTACCCTCCATAAAGAAAGTAGTACCGCTTTAAGAGAGAAACTTCAGTTTTTAAAGGATCGAGATTCTTTTAGCATCCATTAAGAAAACCAAGCAGACCACGGAATTCTTAGCAGTATAAGGAACAATCCGAGACCATAAAAGATTGCAATGGTTTTAAATTTACCTTCATTCGTTTCTTGCCTTTTGTGACGTGACCAACCTATGGTTATTAAAGCAATCGCTAAAATCATAGTTAGAGGGTGTTCTATAACTTGAAAACGTAAAGGCGCATTGCCCATGGCTTCACCCATACCCACTTCACGTAGTTCTTGAAACCATGGACTCATAAAATACCAGACTACTCCTAAGAGAAACTGTATATGAGTAACGATTAGAGCAAAGAGGGATAAACGGAGGTCTTTATCCATGAAGGATTTTTTAGCAGCAATGCCCACTATAGCATTGGCAATAGCGGCTACTAACATTAGTAGGACAATAAAACCCCAATAGGAGTGCAACATTTTTAGCATGGTAAAAGTTATTTGAGTTTAACAAATATAATTAAATTTTGAGCATAAAAAACCCCGCAGGTGCGGGGTTAAATTATATTTCAAAAAGAAATTTAGAAAGTAAGTCTAGCTGATAGATTAAAAGTTCTTCCAAAACCAAAGAATACTTTGTTGTCAACATTTACTCCTTTATAAGTCTCTTCCTGACCAAATCTACCTGGAAAATAGTTTGTTGCTGATTCAGCAATATATTCAGTATTTGCCAAATTATTAACATTAAATCTAAAGTTAAGTGCGCTTTCACCAAAATTAACTCTATATGATATACCTCCATCAATTAATGCATAGCTTGGAAGCTGTAAAGAACCTTGATTATCTTCACTATCAAAGTCATCAGCACTAATTCGAGCATACAACTTATCAACATAACGTTGACTAAGATCTATTCTAAAGTTTTTGAAAGCCTTCCATTGAAATCCAAGACGAGCTGTAAATTGAGCTGCATCACCAACTTTTACACCATCCAAATATAATGTCTCTACCTGAGGAGTGCCCCCAACTGTAATTGGGTTTTGACTATCGTCAAAGTAAGCAGCTGAAACTGTAGAACCATATTCCCAATTATTTACAGACATCATACCTAAAACCCTTAATGCGTCGGTAGCTTTCCAATCTAAATCGAATTCAATACCTGTATGAACTTGTTCAACCCCAGACACATTTGCCGTCCCTTGAGTATCATCATCTCTATTATCTGGTGTATTATTAACATCAAAACTATTAGTTATGTTTATAAATCTATCTTTCCAAGAAGTTCTATAAATATTTACATTTGCTCTTACCTTTGGAGTTCTTAGGCCATAACCTACTTCTAAGCCTAGAATTTTTTCATTACGATAGTCTGGATTCAATTCATTAACGAAATTAATATAAACAGCATCAAAATTAGGTTGTTTAGAATAATATCCTGCATTACCATATACGTTATGTTTTTCATCGATATTCCAATTAATACCTCCTTTAATGTTTCCTCCAAAAATATTTTCCCAATCAGTTTCTTGGTTAGGATCAGAATCCAAATAATTGAAATAATCTATTCTTTTAAATCCTTGGTTAGATGCAGCTGCTTGAACAAATGCTGAGACAACACCATCAGTATATTCTAATTGGCCAAATACTCCTGCCCACCTTACTAAACCATCATTGTAGTAGTCTATTTTTTCTTCATCATCAGTATCTCGAAAAACATTCCATAAAGAACTTAAGTCTGAGCTATATTCTGTGGTTAATACATTAAATGGCTGATTTACATTATCATTATCACGATAACCATCAGCTCCTAATAAATTATCTATTCTTCTATAGTGAATACCTTTATATGATCTTAAATCAATACCTGTATCTAATGTTAAATTATCGTTTAACTTAGTATTTAAGTTAGCTAAAACACCGTACCAGTTGTGAGAATTAATCGAAGCTCTACGAATAGCTCCATTTCTTCTAAACACTCCGTCTAATCTATCAGCAGGATCTTCATCTTCATCAAAACCACTATATAGATCAGAGTCATTAACTATAAAAGTTCCTGTTTGAAAATCTAAGGCATTATTAAAAGTAAATCCTCTATTGAATTCTCCTCCCTGACCTGAGTTTGAATCAACTATTTCATTCCATAAAACTTCGCCAGTCGCTGGGTCTCTAAATCTACTTGAACTAGCAAACTGACCTCCTAAACGACCAATGTCTCCTGTTCCACCACCTCTACCAAAAGAAACATATGCAGAAGTTGATAAACTCATATTATCACTGATATCCCAATCCCAATTTACAAAAGCAATTGGTTTATGATAAAAATTCTTTCTCCATCCAAATTCTTCTCCATCAAGAAAACCATGGTTGTAGTTATATTTATCTCCATACTCTCTGTAATCTTCTAAAGTCGCCATGTTAAAGAAACTTGTAGTTCTTTGATTATGCGTTTGCGGTGCACCAGTAATTGTAAATTGAAGATTGTGATCTCCTCCTTTATCCCATCCAAAACTTAAGAAGTAATTGTAACCTTCAAATTCAGTACCTCTAATATAACCATCACCTGCCGTTCTGCTCAATAATACCGAGGTAGCAAAGCCATTTTCCATTAAACCTGTTGAGTATGACGCTAAAGTTTTTAAATAACCTTCATTACCAACCGTTGCTGCAACTACTCCACCTTGTTCTTTTTCAGTAGTTTTTGTAATAATGTTTACTGTCCCTCCTACTGAAGATATTGCAAGTTTAGAAGAACCTAAACCTCTTTGTACCTGCATAGCAGTTGTAACGTCTGATAACCCAGCCCAGTTAGACCAGAACACACGACCATTTTCCATATCATTTACAGGAACCCCGTTAATCATGACAGCAATATTCTCCTGACTAAAACCACGTATGTTCATACGTGCGTCACCAAACCCACCACCTGATTTAGTAGCATATACTGAAGGTGTATTATTTAAAATTTCAGGAAATTCTTGAGAGCCAAGCTCATTTATAATTTCTTGAGCTCTAATTGTAGATACTGCAACAGGAGTTTGTCTATCTTTAGCAATATCAATTAATGAAGTTGTGATTACCACTTCATCTAGAGCATTATCAGCTGCTAAAGTAATTGTTCCTAAATCTTTTGTTTCTCCTGAAGTTAAAGTGTATGAAATCTCCTTGCTTCCATAACCCACAAAAGAAATAACAATTGTTCCTGAACCTTCAGAAACATTTAACGTGAACTTACCGTCGAAATCTGTTTCGGTACCATTTGTAGTACCTTTAACGAGTACGCTAGCTCCAGGTAATGGACCTGTCTCGTCATTTACCGTACCAGTAATAGTTTGTGCATAGATAGCAGATACAGATAAAAGCATCGCTACCAATAAAAAAGTAATTTTTTTCATGTGTAAATAAAATTAGTTTGCGTTTTGCGCGGCAAATGTAAGTATTTAAAACTATTTACAACTTTAAGAAAACATTAACTTTTGCAAAACGAACAAATATAAATTTTTTGAAGGTTTTATATCCTTAAATTAAAAACAAGTTATTAAAAATCAGTTGCTTATTGTTAATAAGTTCTAGGGAAGCTTAGTTTAACAATTTATTTGCCATTTGCTTACCTAATTCAACACCAAATTGGTCAAAACTATAAATATTCCAGATGTATCCCTGCACAAAAGTTTTGTGCTCATAAATTGCTAGTAGTTTTCCTAATGAATTGGGTGTTAACTTATCGATAAGAAGTGTGTTTGAAGGCCTATTCCCTGCAAATACCTTATAGGGTAGTAGCGTATTTATTTTATCTAAATCATCAGAAAATTTAAGTTCTAAATGAACTTCTTCTTTTGTTTTACCTTTTAATAAAGCCTCAGATTGCGCAAAGAAATTAGCCATTAATTTTCTATGGTGATCTTCTTTACCATAAAGAGATTCAGAAAAACCAATAAAATCAACAGGAATTAATTTAGTGCCTTGGTGTACTAACTGCATGAAAGCATGCTGTACATTCGTACCTGTATTTCCCCAAATAATATTACCCGTTTGATACTCTATTTCATTACCAGCTCTATCTATTGACTTACCATTACTTTCCATTGATAGTTGCTGTAAATACGGCACTAATTGTGTTAAATATTGTGAATAAGGAATTACAACCTCACTATCAGTATGGTAAAAGTTATTGTACCAAATACTCAATAAAGCTAGTACCACTGGTATGTTTTCATGCATTGAAGCACTCGTAAAATGTTCATCTATTTCATAAGCTCCTTGCAAGAGCTCTTCGAATTTATCAAAACCTAAAGCGAGACTAATAGATAACCCCACAGCACTCCATAATGAATAGCGGCCACCAACCCAGTTCCACATGGTAAATACATTTTCATCTGCAATACCAAATTCCTTAACTTTTTGAAGATTCGTAGATACAGCAATAAAGTTATGCTTGATATCTTCTTCTGTTGCTGATTGTAAAAACCACTCTTTAACAGTTAATGCGTTCGTTAAGGTCTCTTGCGTTGTAAAGGTTTTAGAAACAATAATAAAAAGCGTTGTTTCTGGATTAAGATTCTTAAGTACTTCTGAAACATGATCTCCATCTATGTTAGAGATAAAATGTGTATTTAGATGGTTTTTGTAGTATTGAAGTGCATCAACGACCATGCGCGGACCAAGGTCTGAACCTCCAATGCCAATATTTACAATATCTGTAATTATTTTACCTGTATATCCTTTATGGTTTCCAGAAATTACTGTGTTTGAAAATACTTTAATTTTATCTAATGAAGCATTGACCTCAGGTATTACATCAATACCGTCAACCAAAACGGGTGAACCATTTTTATTCCGCAATGCCGAATGTAAAACAGCCCTTCCTTCAGTTTCATTAACTTTTTCACCTGAAAAAAGTTTTTGAATACCTTCCTTCAAATCAACCTCTTCAGCAAGTTCTTGTAAGAGCTCAAATGTTTCATTAGTAATTCTATTCTTAGAAAAATCTAATTGTACATCTTTATACTCAATAGAAAAGTTGTTTTTTCTCTGATCATCTTTGGCAAATAGCGATTGCATTTTAACCTCTTTAATTTGATTAAAATGTTTTTTAAGTTTTTTCCAAGCTTTGGTGGTGGTAGGGTTGATCTTTTTAAGCGGCATGCGTTTATTTTTAACCAAAATTAAGACATCCGTAAAAAAACAGCAAAAAGAACGAACTATTAATTTGCTAAAACGGTATAGTTTTATATTTCGTCTTCAGAAAGTATTGCAACAGCCTCTGGTTCTTCAACAACAATACCATCTAGTTGTTCTTTGTAAGGGGCTATATACTGTAAGTATCCTGCTTTTAATTCTTCTTTTATAGGTTCTGCTGAAGGTAGTTTTTGTTTGAAAGGATCTACTTGAACACCATTTTTCCAAAACCGATAGCAAACATGTGGACCTGAAGTATTTCCTGTCATTCCCACCGTACCAATAACATCACCTTGCTTTACAAAATCACCAACGTTAACATTTCGCTTTTTCATATGAAGGTATTGCGTAGAATAGGTCGAATTATGTTTTACTTTTACATAATTGCCATTACCTCCTCTGTAGCGCGATTCAACTACTGTACCGTTAGCTGTACTTTTTATGGGTGTGCCCACAGGAGCCGCAAAATCGGTACCTCTATGTGCCTTCACTCGGCCATAATATTTAATGCGCCTTTTTAAATTATATCTTGATGATATCCTACTAAAATTTAGCGGTGCTTTTAAGAATTGACGACGCAAATTTCCTGCTTTGTCATCATAAAAATCGGCAATATTTTTAGTAGAGTCTGTAACATAATTAAATGCATAAAATGGACTGTTTTTATGTTCAAAATAAGCTGCTTTTACATCACCAATACCTACATATGTTGAATCATCAACAAATTTTTCTTCGAAGATAATTTTGAAGTTATCTCCTTTTTGTAAATGAAAAAAATCTACAGTCCAAGCATAAATTTCAGACATTTCATTAACAAGATTATAATCTAAACCTTGCTCATCCATCGTTTCAGACAACGTAGAACTAATAGAACCAGAAGCCTCTCTAACTATGGTTTTTACTTTTTTCTTTTGAAGTTTCGTTGTAATTGAATCTCTAAAATCTATAACCACATATTCGATTTTATTAGGTTGATAAATAAATACCTTTGCTTTTTCGAGCGTATCATTACTGGCTAAAATTGTATAGGGTTTACCCGCTCTTAATCTGCGAACATCGAACGAATCTTTAGAAACTTCTGCAATTTTGAATATTTCATGTGGTGCAACATGGTTTCTATCTAAGATTTCACCAAAAGTTTCATCTTTTCTAATAGTATCTTCTATTACTTTATAATCATTGTAAATAAAACCGAATCTTTGCATAATTTTTTCTTTTTCTATTGGGATTTCACCTTCAAAATCAGAGGCCAAGTTTTTATCTTCTTTACAGGAAAAAATTAATAATGGAAGTAATAGGGGAATAATAAAATACTTCATTTAATGAGTTAGCGTTAGTAATAGGATTTTACAAAACTACTATTTTAAACGAAATTTTTGTTAAGGATTCTGTTAAAATATAATTGGAAAAGAATTCGCTAATCCTTTATAGGCATCTAAATCAGCACGTAACGATCCGACAGCCAAGGATGCTTTTATACGCAGTGGTATTTTATTTTCATCGGCACTTACCCACACCGTTAAACTTTCCTGCTCCTTAAAAACACGACCCGCTTGAACAACAGGTCTAAACTTTAACGATGCTACCTTACCAAATTTCGTTTTTATGGTTTCTTTTCCGAGAAATCGAAGTTTAAATTTATATTCTTCTTCATCAAAAAACATAGTAAGAGAGACTTCGTCTCCTGTTTTCATGGTGCTTAGATCATGATTTCTTAAATGGTATAGTGTAGAAACCATATCTTGGACATCTGTTGTTAATTTATACGTTTTCTCTCTATTTTTCTTTTTATTTTTAACCAATACTGTATTCGCATCTTGATCGAATAGTAATTCTTTATCTTTGGTATGACCTCCTTCGTTTATCTTTCTTATAAATCGATAGGGTAATAACGATTCTTTATAAAAATAGGTTTCATAGTTGTCTTTTACTTTAAAAAACCAGCTTATTACACCTGTAGTTTTTCCTTTTCCTACAATATGAAACGCTTCTTTACCATTATTCTTTGTTTCTTTTATTTGTAATGTCGCATTACCAGCATTTAAAAAGTTACTATAGCTAATACGGTATTTAAGCCATTCTCCTTTTTTAAATGCCTCGGGTTCGGACTGCGCTGCAACAGTAACTGCAGCAAATACTATAAGTATGATAAGTTTAATTTTATACATAATATTTCCCTTTATCAGGTAGAAATACAATTACTGTTCCAAAAATAAAAACTCCAAAAAAACTAAATGTCTAAAGGAGTTTAAATTCTCTGATATATACTCGTTCCATCCTCATCAGATATAGAAAATATATTTCCATCAGCATCACAACCTAAATCAATTGAGTTACCATTAAAAGTAATCGATTGTAGTTTCCATTGACCAATAAAAGGATCAGAAATAGAGTCATCATCACTACATGAGGTGAAAAATAAAGATATAGTAATACATAAAAATAGAATTACTTTTTTCATAATTGTCATTTTAATTTTTGGTTAAACTCTTAATCAAACGAATTACTTATAACAATATTTTATGAGAAGTTAGATTATCTACTCCCCAGTTATCAAGTTCCTCTTGACTCCATAAATCTGGGAAAAATATACGACGTTGAAATCTTGGGTGCATGTATTTTTGCCATTCACTTCCTCCAGTCGCTTCTATATCTTCACCACCAATGTATTTTTGAGCTGCATTATAATGAGACATTACCCAACGAACATTCACGGTGTGATCATAATGTCGCATCGCATTTCTAAGATCTATATTCTCTTGATCTTTCTTTGGTAATGACTTAAATTTAGCATACAAATTAATACTATTGTATTCTTTCATAGTTCTCAAGAAGGTGTCTTTATATTTTTCTTCAAACTGTTCAAGAAAATAGAGTTTTTTACCTGTTTTATAATCTTTACCTGCTGCTTGCCAATATAAATGTTCGAAGGCATGCTCAAAAGGTGTATTTCTATCTATTGTCTTTCTAAAACGATAATCAATAAGATTAACCAGCTCTGTTGAGCAAAACTCTATAAGTCGATATTGTGCACTTTGAAAACCACTAGCAGGTGTTAAAGTATCTCTGAATTTCAAATATTGGTCACGTTCCATACCTTCTTGCATAATAGAGAAAGAAGTGGCTAGCATATCGAAATAACGACTAATACGCATTAATCGAGAAGCAAAAAAAGCAGTTGTCAACTCTTCATTATCTGATACTTGATTAATCTCCCAAAGTATCATCTTAAATAGGAGCTCATTGATTTGATGATACATAATAAATACCATTTCATCTGGCAAGACCGTTCTTTGAACTTGAAGGTTTAATAATGCATCGGTTTGAATATAGTCCCAATACGTTATGGGTTTACTTCGTAATAAGCCATCTAAGTGCGTATCTAGATCTTGACCTATGGCATCGTATTTATTTTTGAGCTGTTGTAGCTGCTTTTCAATTTCTTTATCCATTTTCGAAATTCTATTCGTACAAATATACTATGCTTCTTTGTATTCTATTTGAAGTATTTTTTTCGTCTCTTTAGTTACCTTAAATCGGTCATCAAGACGCTTACCAACAACCCAAATGATTTTGTTTTCAGTACAAAGTAACCATACTCGTTCTTTGTTTAGTAATGATAGCTTTTCATCTTTAAAGTATTTACTCAACTTCTTTTTACCTTTCATTCCTAAAGGGTAAAAATAATCGCCTTCTTGCCATTTTCTTAACGTTAACGGAAAGCAAAGTTTATCAGCATCTACATATACTTTATAATGATTTTTATTGACTAATTCAGCATGCTTAACTTCGTTTAAGAGCATGGAAAATTCATTCGTTGTAAGTGCTCTATCGTCTTCATTAATAGTAAAATCTGTTACTTTGTTTTCTTCTAATAGCTCTTCTAGTAACAAAAAATTGCGGTCTTTAATTAATCGATGTGTAGCGCTTAGAACCTGCTTACCAGATTGGGCATCTAAAAGGCTGTAAACATCATTCCATTCTGTAAAATTGTATTTTTTTAGGAGTTCATATAAATACGCTCGTGGATGCGATAGCCCTTTAATTTTGGCAATATCAAATTTTTTGAGTTTGCTGTCTTTCTCTGTAATTACATCTTTTACTACTTCAATTATTCTATCGTCTATAATTTCTTGGCTTTGTTGTAAATAGGTTGTTGTGTTTCTAAAAGAATATAGTAGGTTAGGGTTTATTTCCTCCAACAAAGGAATCACTTCATGTCGAATTTTATTACGAATATATTTCGTTTCAGCATTACTAGCATCTTCTCGCCAAATGATATCGTTTTCATTGGCAAAAGTTTCAATTTGCGCTCTTGAAAACGCTAATAATGGGCGAATAACCGTATTGTTCATTTCAGGAATCCCGGTAAGTCCTTCTAATCCTGTGCCTCGAGTCAAGTTGATAAGAAACGTTTCAAGACTGTCATTTAAATGATGTGCCGTAACAATATAATCGAGCTTATTTACTTTTAAAAGTTCATCAAACCAATTGTATCGTAATTGACGCGCCGCCATTTGTATAGACAACTTCTTTTTTTGAGCATATCGTTCTGTATCAAATTTCTTAGTGTGTATTACTAAGCCTAGATTTTTTGCTAATTCATGTACCAACTGTTCATCTCTATCAGATTCTTTTCCGCGTAAGCGAAAATTACAATGTGCTAACTGTAAGTCAAATTTAGATGCATGTAATACATGTGTTACAACTACACTATCTATACCGCCCGAAATAGCTATGAGAAGTTTTTTGCCTTTTAAGAAGGGAAATTGCCTGTTTATATGTTTCTGAAATGCTACTAACACAGAAACAAAGGTAAAATAAACTCGGCTGTTTTTTCCATTTAATTTCTAACATCTAGCGCATCGCGCATCGCATTACCTACTAACATAAATGCCATTACTAAACTCATAATCGCAAGACCAGGAATCACGGCCAAATAGGCTTTGCCTAAAATAATATAACTATAATGATCTTTGATCATGGCGCCCCAAGAAGGTGTTGGAGGTTGTGCACCAATACCCAGAAAACTGAGCCCACTTTCTATTAAAATGGCAGCGGCAAAATTGGCAGCAGAAATAACAATAACAGGAGCCATGATATTGGGTAAAATATGCCTAAATATAATTCTAGCATCAGAAAAACCTAAGGCTTTAGCTGCTTCTACATATTGTTGCTCTTTAGTGCTAATTATTTGGCCTCTAACTACACGTGCAACCTCTACCCACATGGTTAAACCCACTGCAATAAAAACCTGCCAAAAACCTTTTCCTAGAGCTAATGTGATCGCGATAACAAGTAATAGGGTAGGTATTGACCAAGTAATGTTTATAAGCCACATGATGAAGGTATCTATTTTACCTCCAAAATATCCAGCAATAGCGCCAATGGTTATCCCAATAACTAAGGATATAAAAACAGCAATAAAACCAATGAAAAATGAAATTCTGGCACCGATTAACATTCTACTTAAGAGATCTCTACCATACTTATCGGTTCCTAAAATAAATTTCTTCTCTTTTATAAATTTTTCTGGATTTCCTTCAAATAAGGCTATCGGGAATTTTTGAATTTGTCTTTCTATATTACCCTCTACGTATGGTTTTATTTCAAGCTCGTCACCAACAATCTTATATTCAGAAATTGGTATTTCTGTTCCCACATGTTGTTTGCCAAAAAAAAGGGTGCTTATAAAAGATTCTTGATTGGATTCCTTTGAAGGAATTGTAAGCATCATTACTTTAAAACCAGGCTTTTTAGAATGTATTTCAAGGTGCATTTGGTTTGCATTACTAGAGTCGTCGGGAGCAAATAAGTATGCAAAAATAGCAACAATACCTATTGCAATAATAAACCAAAAACTAAAAAGCCCTGAGCGGTTCTTTTTAAACTTTTTCAGGGCTAATTGTGTAAGTGAATTTGACACTTAGTATATAAAATTAGTGTTTTACAAATGCTTGATACTTCTTTAATTTTAATTCTGCCAAAACATTAATACCTTCTTCAATATAAATATCTTTTGTAAGGTTTCTATGCCAAGCTTTACGCTTATCTGCTAAGGTATTGTCTTGGGCAACTAGAGGTTTTTCGTAAGCAGGTGATTCAAATGTAAGATTATTTTTGTAATCGTAAATTGCCTTAAATTTTTTACTTTCTGCTTCTCTTTTTTCTAATTTTTGAACATAATCTTTATAATTTAGCGTTACTTCATTTTCATCTTGTCCTTCTTTTAACCACTTCGCGTTTTTGTCAATCAATATAAATTGCGAATTATTCTCAATTCGTTTTTTACTGTTATTTACTACTTCATTGAAGTTACTATAGTTATCCCACGTTTTATAATTTGCATTCTCAATCTTGTCCCATGCTAAAGGATTCTCTTCATCACGTTCACCAATATTCATATAGGTATATCTTCCTGGCATTGCCACATCTGAAGCTACTCCTTTTAATTGTGTAGAACCACCATTTACACGATAGAACTTCTGAATTGTCATCTTTAAAGCGCCTAGGTCTTTATCATACTTATAGTAGTTGTTTAATGGTAATACATTTTGTACAGTTCCTTTACCAAAGGTTTGCTTACTACCGATAATGACTGCCCTATTATAATCTTGCATAGCAGCAGCAAAAATCTCTGAAGCTGAAGCTGAAAGTTCATTTACTAATACTACTACTGGTTTATTCCAACGAATTGCAATATCTTTATCTTTTCTCACTTTAGGTTTTCCATCACGATATTTAACTTGCACTACCGGGCCATCTTCGATGAATAATCCTGCAATGGCAATCGCTGTTTCAAGTGAACCTCCGCCATTATTTCTAAGATCAATTAATAACCCTTCTACATTTTCTTGTTTCATACGCTCTATTTCACGCGCCATATCTGTAGCTGAATTTCTAAAATTACGTTCACTAAAATCGATATAAAATTTTGGAAGGTTAATCACGCCAAATTTTCTACCATCTTTCTTTACTACAGAAGTTTTGGCAAATGTTTCTTCTAACTCTACAATATCTCTTATGATTGGAATAATTTTCGTAGTACCGTCTATTTTTTTAACTGTCAGCCTAACTTCAGTTCCTTTTTTACCTTTGATAAATTCTATAGCATCGTCTAGGCGCATACCAACTATATCTAAAGGTTCTGCTTCGGCCTGTGCTACTTTTAAGATAATATCACCCACTTCTAACTGACCATCTCGCCAAGCTGGACCACCTGATACTAATTCAGCAACTTCGGTAAAATCACCTTTTCTACGTAAACGAGCGCCTATGCCCTCTACTTTTCCAGCCATATCAATATCAAACTTCTTTTTGATTCTTGGAGCAAAATAGGTTGAGTGTGGATCGAATTCACCAGAAATACTATTAATAAAAACCGAGAACCAATCGTTGTCATCTAAGTCATCCATAAAATCGAAGAAATCCTCCATACTTTTTTGTGTAGATTCTCTAGATTCTTTTTCAAGGTCTTCAAAAGATTTCATTTTATAAGAAGCATCTTCTTTTTGTTTCTCTTTTTCTGACTCTAAATTTTCGTGCAACCTCACTAAGGTATTTAGTTTTAGTTGTTTTCTCCAATTACGGATAAGCTCTACTTCGTTTTTCGCAAAAGGCTTAGTATCATAATCTACATTAAGGTTTTCATCCTTACTAAAATCAAATGGATGTTTTAAGATTTCTTTATAAAAAGCACGGGTTTCTTTCAATCTTTTTGCATATCTATCATACACGATATTATAAAATGTTAAATCTTCATTTTTAATCTGATCGTCAATTTTATCCTTATAAAAAGCGAAGGTCTTTAAATCTTCTTGCGTAAAAAATCGCTTAGTTGGATCTAATCCGTCGATGAAATCATCATAAACCGATGCAGAAAAATCATCATTAATATCTTGAGGATCATAATGTCCTTGCGTCAAGGCGTATCGAATTAATCCTAATAAAATCTTATCCTTTTCAGGATCTTTAGCTTGTTTTTTAAACGTAAAACTCAGTAAGATTCCTGTCAATAGTACCAGTGGTACTATTATCTTATAATTTCTTTTCATATATTCTATCAATCGGTTCATTTAGTTCATTAAGTCAACTACTAAAATAATGCCAATTATCGTAAATATAGCCTATTTAACAGTTTTTTTGTATATCCCTCGAAAGACTTCTTGTACTAGTTTTTGTTGCTCTGAAAAAATCTCCCACACTTGTGTAACAGACTTATCATCGTTAAGTTTCCAGGTGATTTGGTTGTAATATTTCCCTTTTTCACCATCAACTAATGCGCTTTTTAGCACCATCTTTCCATCAATATAGCTACCTTTTAACGTTAAATTAAAGCCAGAATTGTCCACCCATAGCTGATTCCATGTTTTTTCTTTCGTATCATAATAATTATAACTAGTTCCTCGGTTAACCCCAGAAGATTTCCATTGCTCTTTCATCACACAATTATTATACTCTTTTGTAATGGTATTTGTGCCAACAATCTTATCATTAACGTCATAAACGATCCATTCTCCTAACCAAAAATTAAATTCATCATGAGCACTCGTACAACAAGGGCATTGATTTTTTTGTTGTGCTTCTACAAAAGTTAACGACAGAAAAAAGAAAGCTATTATAAAAAATAGATTTTTAGGCTTCATCATTAGATAATTTTGGAGAAGTACAATAATACTGTTTTTAAGGCTACGCGGTTACTAACAAAATGTTAAACATTTATAAAGTTTCTAAGGTTAAAAAATAGTAGTTTTGCTTGACTAATTTTTCAAATATGAATGAAAAACCTTTGATTCTCGTTACAAACGATGATGGTATTACAGCTCCCGGAATTCGTACCTTAATTTCTGTAATGAATGAGATTGGTGATGTTGTTGTTGTAGCTCCCGATAGCCCTCAAAGCGGTATGGGGCATGCTATAACCGTTAATGATGTATTACATTGCAACCCCGTGACGGTTGATGATGGTCCACAATTAGAGTATAGCTGCTCAGGTACTCCTGCAGATTGTGTAAAAATGGCAGTGAATGAAATATTAAATAAAAAGCCTGATCTATGTGTTTCTGGCATTAATCATGGTTCTAACTCGTCAATCAATGTAATTTATTCTGGTACCATGAGTGCTGCAGTAGAGGCAGGTATTGAAGGAGTACCTGCTATCGGATTTTCTTTACTTGACTATAATTGGGATGCTGATTTTCGTCCTTCAAAAGAGTTTGTAAAAAAAATTACGCTCAGTGTTCTTAAAAACAAACTTCCCGAAGGCGTTGTTTTAAACGTAAATATTCCTGAACTTGAAAAAGAAGCTATCAAAGGAATTAAAATTTGCAGACAGGCGCATGGAATCTGGAAAGAAGATTTTGACAAGCGCACCAATCCGTTAGGAAAAGATTATTATTGGCTGTCTGGGAAATTTGAAAATTTAGATCATGGTCAAGACACTGATATTTGGGCATTAGAAAATGGATATATCTCTGTAGTACCTACACAGTTTGATCTTACTGCACATCATTATATTCAAAAATTAAACAACTGGGATCTATGATTCGCAAACATATTTTTACAGGAATTTTAGTTGGGCTTTTAACCACAACAATAGGATTTTACTTATATGTCGAGCTTGCACTGCAAGGCACCTTTTCTGAAGCATTACAGGTTGTGCGAGAAAAGAAATTATTAGGTATGGTATTAAGTATCTCGGCAATACCCAATTTACTCGCATTTTTTGCCTTTATTAAACAGAAACAAGACTATAAAGCAAGAGGTGTTTTAATTGCTACTTTTATCGTAGCCTTTATTATTTTAATTACGCAATTTTTATAGATGAAATATTACCTACTTGCGGGTGAAGCTTCAGGAGACTTACATGCTTCAAATTTGATGAAAGCTTTGCAAAAGCAAGACCCAAATGCTGAGTTTCGTTTTTGGGGTGGTGATCTAATGGAACACGTTGGAGGTGAGTTGGTAGTTCATTACAAGAAGCGTTCTTTTATGGGTTTTGCTGAAGTCATTGGAAACTTAAGAAAAATCCTGGGATTTATTTCATTTTGTAAGAAAGATATTGCTCAATACCGTCCTGATCTAATAATTTTTATTGATAATTCTGGTTTTAATTTACGTATTGCCAAATGGGCGAAACAACAAGGGCTTACAACTAATTATTATATCTCTCCTCAAGTATGGGCCTCGCGCGCCAGCAGGGTAACAGCCATTAAAAGAGACATTGATAAGATGTATGTTATCTTGCCTTTCGAAAAAGATTTTTATAAAAAATACAATTATCAAGTTTCCTTTGTTGGTCATCCTTTATTAGACGCTATAGCTGATAAATCTAAAATTGATGAAAGTTCTTTCAGAAAAGCGCATGATCTCAGTGATAAGCCTATTATTGCGTTGCTTCCTGGTAGTAGAAAACAAGAAATTACTAAGATGTTATCTGTTATGCTTACTATGGTTGATAAATTTAAAGATTATCAGTTTGTGATTGCTGGTGCGCCAAGCCAAGATTACAGTTTTTATAAGCAGATTATGGGTTCTACCAATGTTCGCTTTGTAAATAATAAAACATATGATCTCTTAACATTAGCATATGCAGCTTTAGTTACTTCGGGAACTGCTACTTTAGAATCAGCATTGTTTAAAGTACCACAAGTTGTGTGTTATAAAGCAGGGAATATATCGTATCAAATAGCGAAGCGAATTATCACTTTAAAATTTATTTCTCTTGTGAATCTTATCATGGATAAAGAAGTTGTCACCGAACTCATTCAAGGTGATTTTAATACCAAAAGATTAGCGCAAGAACTTACAAATATATTAGAAGGTAAACATCGAGAGCAATTATTCGAAGATTATTATGAGCTTGAACAAAAATTGGGAGGTAAAGGGGCTAGCGAAGAAGCTGCCTCCTTAATCTATAAAAACTTAACCTCTCAAACGTCAACAACAGAAGCTAGATTAAAGAAATAAGCACTTAAACTATATTATTATGGAAGCCAGCGAATTTGTAACTGAAATTAAAAAATTAATTATCGACGAGAATTTGTCTATTTATAAAGATCTCTTCAAAAACACAAGCAAAAGTGAAGCCACAGATTCATATTGGACAGAAGCTTTGAACTTTTTTGAAAGACTAGATTCAAATGAAAGATCTGTCTTATTTAAAATAATTAAACAAACTCAAATAGATACATTGTCAAATCTTTTTGCGCTCTTAGATGGTGTTACTTGGCTCGATAATCAAAAAGCCGATTTTCAATTAAAAGTTGAAAATTCAAATAATATCATTAGTGGATCACTCCAGGATATTTTCTTAGAACTAACAGAAAAATAATTACAGCTTGTTTATTCCTATTAAGTAGTTTACGTTTTAATCAAATATTTCTTTCTGAATTTGACTATAAGAATGGCCATTCTTAAAAACATCCAAACGGTAAAAGCTATCCAAATGCCATGTAGTTTTAACCCAAAATAATCTGCAGTTAATAACACGGGTATAAATCCTAAAAAAGTAGCTATTAATAAGGTATTTCTAAGTGTTACTGCTTCGGCCAACCCTTTAAATAGTCCATCAAAAATAAAAGCAATTGCATTTAATGGTTGCATAAGAACAACTATCCAAAAAACAGCATAAAAATGATCTAGTACTAAAGTATCTTGCGTAAATAAGTTCCCAATTGGTTTGTAAAACACAAAACAAACCACGGCTAAAATAGCTGCTATAACCACAGCGTATTTTGTAAGATCTATACTCAATTTCCAAAGATTTTTATAATCTTTTTCTCCTAATAATCTTCCTGAAACAATATTACCAACGCTTGAATATCCATCTATAAAAAAAGCAAAAAACAACCATATTTGAAAAGCAATCGTTTGTGCAGCAATATAATTATCACCATACTTAGTAGCATAAGCATTCGCGAAGTATAGGGCAATATTTAGTGCAGAAGCCCTTATAAATAAATTAAAACTGAGACTTAGCAAACGTTTAATCTCTTTGTTAAAGGGGATTGTAAATTTTAAATTAAAAGGTGTTTTTTTAAGCATTAACACAAATGCAAATAGAGCCATCGTTATTTGAGCAATGACACTAGCATAAGCAGCCCCTTGAATATGCATGGCAGGAATAAATCCCTCTACACCAAAAATAAATACATAATCTAATACAATATTTAATACAGTACCAATGATACTGATGATCATGGGCCAATACGTATTTTGCATACCCCGAAATACACCAAAAACCGAAAATGTAAACAAGGTAAATGGCAGCCCAATCGCCCTAATCTTGTAATACGCTACCGAATAGTTGAGTATTAATCCTTCTGCATTATACAGTCTAAAAATAGCTTCGACAAAAAAGAGTGTAATAATGTATAATACTGCGCTAAGGCCTACATTTATGAATATAATTTGAGCTGGTAGTGTTTTTATCGCTGCTAATTTATTAGCACCTAAATATTGAGCAATAATGGCTGAAATGGCTGATCGCGTTTGCGCAAGAATCCAGAATAATGCCGATAAAAAAGAGCCTGCAATGCCCACTGCTGCCAACGACTCAACAGGGTTCAAATCTACATTACCAACAATAGCAGTATCTGTAATAGACAATAATGGCTCAGCAATACCTGAAATAATAGCTGGTATTGCTAATTTATTTATCTGACTAAAAGTAATTTTAGGTTTCAAATGCGCTAGGTTCGAGGAAAGTCGCGAAGTTCGTAAAAAACTTACTGATGAGAACTAAAAAAAGCCTCCCTTGTATCATGAAACAGTTGAGACTTTTAAATTAAATAACTCTAAATTTTTCTTTTACTAGTAATTTTCCATCTATAGGCACATGTATTATTTACTCAAATATAGTAGCTTATTATCAGCCTTTTAACTAAAACTTACCAAACTACACACTTTCTTAATAAACGGTCTGTTTTTTACAATAAATGGTATTTAAAGTGCTTTTGTTTAGAATTTTAGCTAAATTTATTTATATGTCATTGCTGAAATATATTCCGTTTCAATTATGTATCTGCTTACTATTGGGTAGTATAACTGGCTTTTACCTAAATATAAATAGTTCAGTAATAGTATTAATTACGAGTAGTATATTACTATTACTTACCATGTCTTATTTTTTTACCAATAAACAATTAAAACCATCTTATAGTTTTTCTATTTTATCATTCTTGCTATTCTTTTGTATAGGAATACAGGCTATTTCTTTTAGAAAGGGAAACTTTCAAAAAAATCATTACACAAAATTTTCTGCTAATGAAACTATGGTTTTAAAAGTTCGTTCAATATTAAATCCCACAGATTATTACTACAGATATAAAGCAGAAGTAATTCAAGTTGGTGCTAACAAGTCAAAAGGAAAAATTCTACTTAGAGTAAAAAAGGATTCTTTGTTTGAAGGGCTAAATGTGGATACCAGACTAATCGTTAAAGCTACTTTAAGTGAAATTGAAGCTCCTAAAAACCCTTATCAATTTAACTATAAATTATATCTAAAAAAACAAAATATATTACATCAAGTCTCGATAAGCGCAGGTGCGTTTTTAAAAGAGTCGAAGGGTTCATCTACCCTCAAAGGCTTCGCTTATCAATTCAGAAAAAGAGTAATTAAAAACCTCAGGGTTTCTGGTTTTAACGGTGATGAATTGGCAATTATCAATTCATTATTATTAGGAGAGCGGCAAGAAATTTCAAAAGAATTAAAAGAAAACTACACTAAAGCTGGAGCCATTCATATACTAGCTATTTCGGGCTTACATATCGGTATTATTACCCTCTTTCTAAGTCTAATTTTACGTCCTTTACATCGTCTCAAACATGGTAAAACCATAAGTGTAATTATCATTGTTGTTTTACTTTGGATTTTCGCATTCATCGCAGGACTTTCTGCTTCAGTAGTAAGAGCAGTAACCATGTTTAGCGCTATTACTTTTGCTGTTTTAGGAAATCGTCAAAAGAATGTTCATCATGCACTTATTTTTTCAATATTCATACTGCTACTAATATATCCTTTCTATGTTTTTGATGTTGGTTTTCAACTAAGTTATGCCGCTGTTTTTTCAATTGTATCTTTTCAACCTATTATTGAAAAAACATATCGCCCTAAATTTAAAATCATACACTATTTTTGGAAATTACTTACGGTGTCGTTGGCTGCGCAGTTAGGTGTTTTGCCATTGAGTTTATATTATTTTCATCAATTCCCAGGATTATTCTTCTTAACTAATATCATCATTATTCCGCTCTTAGGTTTTATCCTTTCTTTTGGCTTAATTATTATACTACTGTCATTTGCCGGGCTCTTACATAAAACCCTTGTTACAATTTATGATTACATCATTCATAATATGAATCAATTTATAAACTGGGTTGCAACTAAAGAAGCATTTATATTCGAGAATATATACTTCTCGATCTTCTTATTAATCACTTCATACTTATTTATTTTAAGTATTTATGTATTCTTGAGAAAAAAATCCTATAAAAATTTGATCTATGTTCTATCTTCTTTAGCACTTATACAAACCATGTTTGCTTATGAAAAATTTAAAAATAGTATTGCAACAAATGTTATAATTTTCAACAAGAACCAGTCATCATTAATTGCCAAACGATCTGGACAAGTTGTAAATTTTTATAGTAATGACTCTATAAAATCAACCGATTATAACATCAAATCTCTTATACAAAAGAATATGTTAAAACACTGGACAATTAAAAATGAAATTCAGCCAACACAATTAGTAGAGCATGATCTATTAATCGTTGATAGTTTAGGTGTTTATGATATTAAAAATCTAGCTCCAAAAAGCATCTTA
Organism: Maritimimonas sp. 2210JD6-3; assembly: GCF_056591795.1. Taxonomy (NCBI): domain Bacteria; kingdom Pseudomonadati; phylum Bacteroidota; class Flavobacteriia; order Flavobacteriales; family Flavobacteriaceae; genus Maritimimonas; species Maritimimonas sp. 2210JD6-3. The sequence continues at coordinate 73,571 of NZ_JBWQOJ010000005.1, forward strand.
TTGACACAATCTCCAAAAATCAACCTAGATCGACTAATCGACAAATTTAAGCCTGAGTTAATCATTGCTGATAACTCAAATTATAAGAGTTTTGTTAATCTTTGGGAAAACACCTGTAAAAAACATACTATTTCTTTCTATTATACCAATAAATTGGGTGCCTTTTCGTTAGAGAATAAGTAAAGATAAGCTGTTAGTATTTTAGCTATATTTGCGGCATTCGAAAAAAGAAAAAAATGAAGATTATTGTACCTATGGCGGGTATTGGCTCGCGATTAAGACCACACACATTAACAATACCCAAACCACTCACAAAAATTGCTGGTAAACCTATAGTGCAGCGCCTTGTAGAAGATATTGTAAAAGTATTAAAACAAGATGTTGAAGAAATTGCATTTGTTATAGGTCCCACTTTTCCTAAAGATACTGAGCAAAAATTGCTTGCCATTGCTGAAAGTTTAGGAGCTAAGGGCGTTGTTAATATTCAAGAAACAGCTCTAGGTACTGCACATGCGATTCAATGTGCCAAAAATTCTTTAGAAGGACCTTGTGTAGTTGCCTTCGCAGATACTTTATTTAAGGCAGATTTCACCTTAGATGCAAGTAAAGATGGAGCTATTTGGGTTAAACAAGTAGAAAACCCAAGTGCATACGGTGTCATAAAATTACAAGATGGTATTATTACTGATTTTGTTGAAAAACCTGAAACTTTTATCTCTGATTTAGCCATTATAGGAATCTATTATTTTAAAGATGGTGGTGTTCTACGAGAGGAAATTCAGTACTTACTTGATAATGACATTAAGGATAAAGGAGAGTATCAACTCACAAACGCACTTGAAAACATGAAGCAAAAAGGTGCTCAATTTGTTCCTGGTAAAGTAGATGAATGGATGGATTGTGGCAATAAAGAAATTACTGTTGAAACCAACGGTAGAGTGTTACAATTTGCGCATGCTGAGGGTCAAAATCTTGTGTCAAAAAATGTAATTTTAGAGAATTCTGAGATTATACAACCTTGTTATATTGGAGATAATGTTCGGTTAGTAAATACTAAAATTGGTCCCAATGTTTCTCTTGGCACAGATTGTGTTGTTGAAGATTCTACGATACAAAATTCGTTAATTCAAAGTAACACAAAAATAAAAAATGCCAATTTAGACAATGCCATGATAGGAAATAATGTTGAATATAATGGAGATTTTACGTCTATTAGTATTGGCGATTATTCGAAGTTGATTTAGATTATATGTTATATTTTGTAAGACATAGATTTCTTACTGTTTTTACTTCATTGGTAATTTCGTTTTCATTTGCTCAACAAGAGGAAGTGCTCGATAGCCTCGCAGCAAAGAAAAACATGCGTGAATTGCAGCTTGAGCAACAAGAATTAAACTTTCAGAAATTCTTTTTTGAAGCATTACAACAAAAAGCAATTGGTAATTATGACAAGGCCATTGAAGCTTTAGAGAAATGCCAAAATATTCGTAAAGAAGATTTAGCTGTAATCTTTGAGTTCTCAAAAAATTATTTTGCACAAGAAAAGTTTTTTGAAGCCATTGCAATGGCAAATCAAGCCCTGAAAATGCAACCTGAAAACATCTTTTTACTACAGCATTTAAAAAATATCCATGTAAAAGAAAAAGATTACATTCAAGCTTTAGAAGTACAACAAAAAATTGTCAAATTAGATTCACAGTATCGAGCTGATCTCATTATTCTCTATATACGTAACGGCAAAATTGAAGAGGCGAGAAATTTACTGAGAGATTTAGAAGATAAAGGATTAATTACAGAAAGTTTAGAGCCTTTTAAAGAGTCTCTTTTTCCGAAAGGAAAAATTGCGAAACCTCAAGTTGATCAACCTAAGCAATTACAAAAACAAACCTTGGTAGAATTAAAAAAAGTTTATGCTCAAAACAAAACTTTTTCTGTTTTAAAGCAAATTTTAGCCGAGCAATTTTTATCAAATCAATTTAGTGACTTAGTGATAGAAAGTAAAAAAGGAACTGATTTATACCCAGCACAACCTTATGTATATTTAATGCTCGCCAAAGGTTTGAATAAATTGAAAAAGTATCAAGAGGCTATATCACATCTAAAGAATGGTCTAGATTATGTTATAGATGACTATGCCACAGAAGCCGATTTTTATGATGAGTTAATGTTTAGTTATAAAGCACTGGGTAATACTACTGAGTCAAATAAGTATCTTAAATTAGCTGAAGAAAAACGTAATAAAAAATCATAATGGTACTAAAAAGAATACTATTCGTAGTTTTATTGGTTGTTATTGCTATTTCATGTAAATCAAAATCAGTAGCTACATCTGGCACTGTAAAAGGAATGAGTGCAAATAAGATTATAAAAAATCACTATAATAATAGTTTAGATAAGGAAACTGTTATTGCCCGATTAAAGGTAAAATATAAAGGTAAAAACAACCTACCTGGAGTTACTGCGTCTTTACGAATGGAAAAAGACAAAACCATTTGGATTAATTTATCTAAAATAGGGTTTCCAATAGGAAAAATATTAATTACAAAAGATAGGGTAAGTTATTATGAAAAAATTAATAAAACCTATTTTGATGGGGATTTTACGTTACTAAGTAATTGGTTGGGTACCGATCTAGACTTTAAAAAAGTGCAGAACCTATTATTCGGTGAAGCAATTCTAAACTTAAAAAGAGAAAAACACTTAGTTGATGTAAAAGAAAGTAATTACCAACTGTCGCCTAAAAAACCTTACGAATTATTTGATATTTTCTATTTTATAAATAGTGAGCATTTTAAATTAGATAGTCAAAAAATTCAGCAAATAAATGAAAATAAACAACTTACTATTGATTATAGTGAATACAATAGATTTGATGGTGAACTGCTTCCAAAAAAAATATTCATTACTGCTAAAGATAAAAAAAATGTCACAACTATTGATGTAGAGTACCGCTCTATTCAATTTAATAAAGATGTTTATTTTCCTTTTAAAATACCCGAAGGGTATAAAGAAATAAAGCTAAAATGAGTATAAAGACGCAAAAAATAAATAGATTTGTCTTCATGAGGTTTCGATTTGTTTTCTTCATTTGTATTTCTTTTGTCGTAATTGCTCCAGTCAATGCGCAGTCTAAAATAGAATTAGAGAAAAAGCGTGAGCACCATAGAAAAGAAATACAAAAAGCACAAAAGCTTTTATTTCAAACAAAACAAAAAGAAGAAGCTTTACTTTCTGAACTTGAAGACCTAAACAAAGTTATTAACATTCGCGATAAACTTATTTATACTATTAAAGAGGAAGAAATAGTATTGGCTAACGAAATTGAAAAAAATAAAAGCCAAATAACCGATCTTGAAAATTCACTAGACAAACTTAAGAAAGAATATGCCGACATGATCGTGCAATCATACAAAAGTAAGACTAAACAAAGTCGTTTGATGTTTTTACTTTCGTCTGAAAGTTTTACGCAGGCCTATAAACGTTTGCAATACTTAAAACAGTACGGTGCCTATAGAAAAAAACAGGGAGAAGCAATAAAATTTAAAAGCTTAAAATTAACTTCTCTTACTGATTCTTTAGTTGCTAGACAAGATGAAAAAGTATTACTTATTGCCTTACATGATAAAGAACAGGATAGTATAAAAAAAGAAAAAAATTCACAGTTAAGACTTGTTGATAAAGTAAAGAAAGAAGAGCAAAAGCACATTACATTTATTAGGAAAAAGCAAGCTGAAGAAGCTAAAATTAATCGTCAAATTCAAAAATTAATTACTGAAGCCATTGCGTCTTCTAATAAAAAAACAAATAGAAAATCCTCTGCATTTTCTATGTCTCCAGAAGAGCGTCTAGTTGCTTCAAGTTTTATTGCTAATAAAGGAAAATTACCATGGCCAATAGAACGCTATGTATTGGTAAGAAAGTTTGGAAAACAAAAACATCCTACTATGCCAGGTATTACGATTCAAAGTAATGGCATACATCTCGCCACAGAGCCCAAAGCCAAAGCAAGAGCTATTTTTAAGGGTAAAGTGCTAGCAATTCAACTAGAACCAGGCAGAAAAAAAATGGTGTTGATTCAGCATGGTAATTATATTTCTATTTATAGAAACTTAGATAATGTATTGGTAAAATCAGGGCAAACCATTAATACGAAACAAGATATTGGCACTATTCATACTGATGCCGTTACTGGAAAGACCATCTTAAAATTCAGTTTGTTTAAAAATGACCAAGTGCAAAATCCTGAATCGTGGATTAGCAAAGGAAATTTACTGGCAATTGCAGCAAAGTAATTTGCTATTTATCAATGAAGAGTGCTTTCAATTCATAAGCCTCTTTAGGGTTCATTCTTCCAGACAATACGAGACTTAATTGTTTTCTTCGTAAAGCACCTTCAAAACGTTGTTTTTCTAAATCTGTTTGTGGTTTTACCTCAGGTACTTTTACAGGTGTACCTGTTCTGTCAACCGCAACAAAGGTATAAATAGCTTCATTTACTTTTGTCTTTGCACCACTTTCTCGATCTTCGATCCAAACATCTGCATACACCTCCATAGAAGATTTAAAAGCTCTAGAAACTTTTGCCTCTATTGTTAGAACACTACCTACAGGTACCGCCTTATTAAACGCCACATGATTCACAGAGGCCGTTACCACAATTCTACTACAATGTCTTCTAGCAGCAATACTACAGGCTCTATCCATTCGTGCTAGTAATTCACCTCCAAAAAGGTTGTTAAGCGGATTCGTTTCCCCTGGCAACACAAGATCTGTAACAACAGTTAAGGACTCTATAGGTGTTTTTATATTCATGTAATGAAGCTCTTAAATACTAGAATTTATAATACTGCGCAAAGGTACATTAATTGCAGGTCTGTAGAATTAAAATAAAGGAAATTTTAAAGGTCTTGTACCAAAAGCCAAGCGCTCTCATCGACACTTCTTTTCACCTCATTTAAGATGGACAAGGCTTCGTACCTGTCATTGAAACTATCAAAAGAAACTTGAGTCAAACCCCATTGATTTACACCTAAAATTCTGGCATTTTCAAAACCTTTTGCTTTTAAAATTGTGATCATTCTATCTGCATTTTCAGGAATTCTAAACGCCCCAGCAATAACGTGATATGGTTTTGTAGAAAGTGTAGCATCTAAAATAATCGACGGTAACGGATCGCTAACAATAAAAGTAGCTTGCTGTATCTTATCTTCAATAACTTTTTGTTGCTTTTTAGCAACGGCTACTTCCTGTTTACGTTGACTGTATTTATATAATTCATTACCTCCAAATGCCAACAATGTCGCTCCGATAAGAAACGCTGCGGCATATTTTAGATAGTTTGTCTTTTCTTCTTGGGTTTTAGACACTAAAACAGGTGCTTTTTCTTCAATTTTTTCAACCTGTTTTCTATACGTTTCTCTCTTAACTTCCTGAGTCATTACAGTGCTTAGTCCATAGGACTCTGTAAGATAATTTATTTGTTTTTGAGGTTTGAAAAATATTTTATCATCATCTTTATTAAGCGTACCTATGTCATCAAGAATTAGCTTATTATTAATTAGATGCTCTTTCCATTGACTTACTTCAAACTTAATAAAGTTCATGGCCGATTTAAAAGGCATCTTATCTACAGAAGCAATATAATTTGCTAGTAAACCATCATTATTTTTAAGATGACTATTAAACGTTAACTGCTTTGTCGGAGGATGAAATGTATTAGAAGAAATACTAGCCGATTTATAATTGGTTACAAATCCTCCAAAATCAGGCACAATTACACACTCATATCGGTATAAAAGATCACTAATATATTGGGCTAGTTTCATTAATAACAAAAGTAAAAAAAAATGACACCTAGTCAAGCATACATTTCGTTTTTTATTAACACAAACTTTGTATATTGAAAGCAAACTGATGGATAATTGAGAGCTAAAAATAATTACTTTTTAATGGCGCTTTCTCGAATTGAAGGCATCGGCGACATCAATGCAAAAAAATTGATTATGCACTGTGGTAGTGCTGAAGCCGTTTTCAAAGAAAAGTCATCAAACTTAAGTAAGATCTCTGGAATCGGACTAGCCATTGCAAAACAATTTAAGGATACAACTACTGTTTTTAAAAGAACTGATCAAGAATTTAGTTTTATTGAAAAAAACAATATTGATACTACCTCATTTTTAGATGCTGATTATCCCGAACGCTTAAAACATTGTTTTGATGCGCCAATTTTACTTTTTAAAAAAGGAGCTATTGATCTAAAAAATCAAAAGATTATAAGCATCGTTGGTACTCGTAAAATGACAAGTTATGGGCGAGATTTTCTAAAAAGTTTATTTAAAGATCTTGTAGAATTCAATCCCGTTATTGTGAGTGGATTAGCTTATGGAGTAGATATTTATGCGCATGAATTAGCTTTAGAATTTGGCTTACAAACTGTCGCTGTTTTAGCGCATGGCTTAGACAGAATATATCCAGATTTGCATAAAAAACAAGCGCTAAAAATGCAAAGTAATGGGGGTTTGTTAACAGATTTTTGGTCGGGCACTAAACCTGATCGAGAAAACTTTGTAAAGCGAAATCGTATTGTTGCCGGATTGTCACAAGCAACGCTAGTCATAGAATCAGCAGAAAAAGGAGGTTCTTTAATAACTGCCGATCTGGCAAATTCATACAATCGTGATGTGTTTGCACTTCCTGGACGAATTACTGATGCATATAGTAAAGGTTGTAATGCTTTGATAAAAACCAATAGAGCTTCGGTACTTACATCAGCTAAAGATTTAGCATACATCTTAGATTGGCATACTTCAACAAAAAATACATCTATTCAAAAACAGCTCTTTGTCGATCTTCCTGAAGATGAACAAAAAATCTATGATTATCTTTTAAAAGAAGGGAAACAGCAGTTAGATATCATCGCTTTACACTGTAATTATCCAATACATAAAACAGCAACATTACTATTACATCTTGAGTTAAAAACTGCTGTAAGACCCTTGCCTGGAAAGTTTTTTGAAGCTATATAACTTCTTTTTCTAAAAAGTAAGAAACAATCGCATCTTTCATCATAATAGTCTGCTCACCTGGTTTTAAAAATGGCAGTTCTTCTTTGGTCTTGTAATGAGGCCAACCATCTTTATCAATAAAATCAAATTCGTAGTACCCTAAAGGTTCTAATAATCGACATATTGCTATGTGCATCAAATTTACCTTCTCGTCTTTCTTAAATTTACGATATCCTTGTCCTAATTCTTGAACGCCAATCATATAGATGATACCATCAATATCTAAGTCTTCGCCTTCCGCGAATCTTTCAGATAAGATAGCTACTAGCTGATCCCATCGTTCTTTTAAAATTACATCTCTTGCCATTCAAGAATTATTTAGAACAAAGATACTTGTAAATTTTAGAAACGGTAACCAATTCCTAACTGAAACCTATTTCTTACAAAAGACCTGTAGGTTTCCTTTAAACCATAATCAACTTGTCTCGTTAGGCCTGCATTAAATCTAGCATCTATAAAGAACTTTTTTGAAAAGTTATACTGCGAACCCACTACCATGGATAATCCAAGAGTTTCTGCATCTGAGTTTACTTCATTATTTTCTAATGCAAAATCTAGGCTTGGCCCAGCAAATATGCTCCATTCTTCATTTATATGATATTTCAATAACAAAGGAACCTCAATGAAATTATAAATTGATGAGGTTGTGAAAATTAATTCATTCTGAAAGCTCCATTTTCTTGTGATTCGAGTTTCAGCAAAAAAACCTCCATGAAAATTAAATGCATCAAAAAAAGCGGTTTTGTCTTCGACCAGATAGTTGTAATTCAATCCTCCTTTAATTCCAAAAGAGGTTTTATTTTTAATAAAATCATGATCATCTTGTGCTTGAAGATTCAAAATACCAAACATAAAAACTCCTACAATGAGTACTGATTTTTTCATATGAAATAGTTTAAGTTATTAAGATTATTCGCAACCAAAGTATAGGAAAGAACTGCACAAAAAATTCATTTAACTTTTGATTAAGAACGGTTTAACACGATTTTACTATTTCATCATAAAGAATTCATAAAACTAAGTTATTTGGCTACTTTTGTATTATAATTTTCTTAACACAAATATGTACGGAAGTATTCAAAAGCATTTACAGAATGAGATACAAAGCATCAAAGATGCAGGCTTATATAAAAGAGAGCGCATCATTACGTCATCACAAGACGCGGTAATTAAAATCTCAACGGGCGAGGAAGTCATTAATTTTTGTGCCAATAATTATTTGGGTTTATCGAATCATCCTGATGTTATTCAAGCTGCGAAAGATACTATGGATACGCACGGATTCGGAATGTCATCGGTACGTTTTATCTGTGGTACCCAAGACATTCACAAAGAATTAGAACAAAAAATCGCTGATTTTTACGGATTCGAAGATACCATTCTTTATGCCGCCGCTTTTGATGCCAACGGAGGGGTTTTTGAACCCTTATTAACTAAAGAAGACGCTATTATTTCTGACTCTCTAAACCATGCTTCAATTATTGATGGTGTACGTTTATGTAAAGCAGCTCGCTACCGTTATGAAAATAATAATATGCAAGAATTAGAAGCGCGTTTACAAGAAGCAAACAAAGCTGGTGCTAGATTTAAGATCATTGTTACAGACGGCGTTTTTTCTATGGATGGCATCGTAGCTGATCTCGATAAAATATGTGATCTCGCGGACAAATATGATGCTATGGTCATGGTAGATGAGTGTCATGCGGCAGGTTTCATAGGTAAAACCGGAAGAGGCACACTTGAATTAAAAGATGTATTGAAACGCGTAGATATTGTTACGGGAACTTTAGGTAAAGCCTTGGGTGGCGCTATGGGTGGATATACCACAGCAAAAAAGGAAATTATTGATATTTTACGTCAGCGTTCACGCCCTTATTTATTTTCAAATTCGCTGGCGCCAGCAATTGTGGGTGCTTCTATAAAAGTTTTTGATTTATTAGCCAATGACACCTCTTTACGAGATAAATTAGAATGGAATACCAACTATTTCCGTAAAGGTATGGAAGATGCTGGTTTTGATTTAGTAGGTGCTGATGCTGCCATTGTACCTGTAATGTTATATGACGCAAAACTGTCGCAAGTGATGGCCGATGAACTGCTAAAAGAAGGTATTTATGTCATCGGGTTCTTCTTTCCGGTAGTACCTAAAGAAAAAGCGAGAATACGCGTACAATTATCTGCAGCGCATACAAAAGAACATTTAGATAAAGCGATTGCCGCGTTTACAAAAGTAGGTAAGTCATTGAATATACTATAAGAATGAATTTTCAGTCTAAATCTTTACGAGCATTTATTGGTGCCAAGAATTATGAAGAATCGAGAGTTTTTTATAAAGAACTAGGCTTTGAAGAAATTGAGATAGATAAAAGCATGTCTTATTTCAAAGTGAGTGAATCTATAGGTTTTTATTTACAAAATGCTTTTGTTAAAGATTGGATTGACAATTCTATGCTTTTTCTTGAAGTAGATGATGTGGAGTCTTGCCTTATAGAATTGTCAAAAAAAGGACTTCAGAAAAAATATAAGAAAGTTCGATTTACTGATATTAAAGAAGAATATTGGGGAAAAGAATTCTTTATGCATGATCCGTCTGGAGTATTATGGCATTTCGGTAAATTCAACAACTAAGAAAAAATTATGAGCATTATACGAATTACCAAACATTTTGATTTTGAAACCGCACATGCCTTGTATGGCTATGATGGTAAATGTCGAAATGTACATGGGCATAGTTATCAATTATATGTTACTGTAATTGGAAGTCCCATTAATGATCCTGAGCATGTAAAAAATGGTATGGTGCTCGATTTTGGTGACTTAAAACAGATTGTAAAATCACAAATTGTAGATGTTTTCGATCATGCCACGATTTTAAATAAGAATTCACCGCATGCTGAGCTAGCCGAAGATATAAGAAAACATTCGCCAAAAGTCATTTTGGTAGAGTATCAACCAACGAGCGAGAATATGATTGTTGATTTTGCAGCTATCATTCAACAACATTTACCACAAAGTGTTAGATTGCATTCATTGAAATTGTATGAAACACAAAACTCATATGCTGAGTGGCATGCTTCAGATCAGCATTTAGACGAATATCAAAAAGCCCTTAACGTTTTTAAATAGCGAATGAAGATAAACCTACCAGCACATAAAAAGGTTTATTTTGCCTCAGATCAACATTTGGGTTTGCCAAACCATGCCGATAGTTTAGTTCGTGAAAAAAAATTTGTGGCGTGGTTGGATACTGTTAAACAGGATGCCCATACTATTTTTCTACTAGGTGATTTATTTGATTTCTGGTTTGAGTATAAAACTGTGGTTCCAAAGGGCTTTGTGCGTATTTTAGGAAAACTTGCTGAGTTAAAGGATAGTGGTATTGATCTTCATTTTTTTGTAGGAAATCATGATCTCTGGATGCGAGATTATTTTGAAATTGAGCTCAATGTTCCTGTGTATCATGAACCCAAAGAGTTTGTGATTAATGATACAACTTTTCTTATTGGGCACGGTGACGGATTAGGACCCGGTGACAAAGGGTATAAGCGTATGAAAAAGGTATTTACCAACCCGTTTTCAAAATGGTTATATCGTTGGTTGCACCCCGATTTAGGCATGAAACTAGGCGTATATTTATCTACCAAAAATAAAATGATCTCAGGTGACGAAGATGCGAAGTTTTTAGGAGAAGATAACGAATGGTTAGTACAATACTGTAAGCAAAAATTAAAAGTCAAACACTATGATTATTTTCTGTTTGGGCATAGACATTTACCCATGACCATTGAACTAAATGAAAAATCAACTTATATCAATACCGGTGATTGGATCACGCATTTTACGTATGCTATTTTTGATGGAGAAAAAACCGAATTAAAATATATTGAAGAATGAGAAAAAGTTTACTCATATTATCATTAATTGGATCATTAAATATAGTTGCGCAAGAAAATTTTGGAGTATTTACAGGTGTTAATTATTCCTACTTTACGGATGGATTCCAAAAACAAATCAATGCTGAAGATTCGTTTGGGTTACAGATTGGTTTATTGTATAATTTAGAATTGAGTCAAAAAATAAGTTTCAGACCTAAATTAAGTTATTCTCAACAAGGGGATAGAGTTAAATCTGAACGTTCAGGTAATAGTTTAGCAGAAATTGACACAAAACTTAATTACTTAAATGCTTCTTTAGATTTTAAATTCTGGGATAAAATCTATGTTCTTGCTGGACCTCAAGTTGGTTTTGTTTTAAGTCAGAAAAAGTTATCATTTAATTCTGGCTTCATTGAAAAAGATATCGACTTTGGCTTTAACATTGGGGGTGGGTTTGAGATAAACGATCTTTTTTTTGAATTAGGTTTTTATCAAGGACTATCTACTTTAACAAGTATTTCTAAACAATTTTCCTCAGGTGTATTAGATGTAAGAAACAGTCATTTTAAATTCACTGCTGGTTATAATTTTTAAAAATGCCTAAAACCAAAACTTCTTTTTTCTGTCAAAACTGTGGTACTCAATATGCCAAATGGGTAGGTAAATGTACTGCCTGTAATGAATGGAATACCATAGTAGAAGAACTCATTCAAAAAGAAGAAAAAAGAACTTGGAAACAAACTTCAACGGCTAAAAAAGTTTCAAAGCCTGTTAAGATTAATGAGGTTATCATTACGCAAGAAGATAGAATTCACTCTCAAAATAATGAGTTAAATCGTGTACTGGGTGGTGGTTTGGTAAAAGGTTCGGTAACCTTGTTAGGAGGTGAACCTGGCATCGGTAAGTCAACATTATTATTACAGGTAGCACTCGCAATTACCAAAAAAGTACTCTATGTTTCTGGAGAAGAAAGTCAGTCGCAAATTAAAATGCGAGCCGACAGATTAAGTGATCAAAACTCAAATTGCTTAGTGCTCACAGAGACCAAAACGCAGAATATTTTCAAATCAATAGAGGAAGAGCAACCTGAAGTTGTTGTGATCGATTCCATCCAAACCTTACATACAGACTTTATTGAAGCATCACCGGGTAGTATTTCGCAAATTCGTGAAACAACTGCTGAACTTATTAAATATGCTAAAGAAACCAATACACCTGTTATTTTAATAGGTCATATTACCAAAGAAGGTACTATTGCTGGACCGAAGATCTTAGAGCATATGGTAGATGTGGTATTGCAATTCGAAGGTGATCGAAATCATACCTATCGTATTCTAAGAGCTCAAAAAAATCGTTTTGGCTCAACAGCAGAATTGGGTATTTATGAAATGCAGAGTACTGGATTGAGAGAAGTTGAAAATCCTTCAGAAATACTAATTTCAGAAAAAGATGAATCGCTAAGCGGAACAGCTATTGGTGCTACTTTAGAAGGTATGCGACCGTTGATGATAGAAGTGCAGGCCTTAGTCAGTACCGCTGTGTACGGAACGCCACAACGCTCTGCAACGGGCTATAACATTAAACGATTACACATGATCTTAGCTGTGTTAGAAAAGCGTGCTGGTTTTCGTTTAGGCGCTAAAGATGTATTCTTAAATATTGCTGGCGGAATTACCGTAGATGACCCTGCTATTGATTTAGCGGTAGTCGCCGCAATTTTATCCTCAAATGAAGATATAGCGATTCCTCAAGATATGTGTTTTGCAGCTGAGGTAGGACTTGCTGGCGAAATACGCCCAGTAAATAGAATTGATCAACGTATTTTAGAAGCAGAAAAACTAGGTTTCTCAAATATTATTGTTTCTAAATTCAATAAAATAGCCAAAACCAACTATAAAATTAAGGTGATTTTGGCTTCTAAGGTTGAAGAAGTGTTTCAACTTCTCTTTTAGCAGACACTTCGCTTTCTCTCAGGGAGACAAATAAAAATTTGTCATTTTAATTTCTTTTTCTTTTTCGCAACTTTTTCTTTGAGTTTTGCAATCTTATCAAGCCACTTTACCTCGTCGTTAGGTGAAAGTTTCCCTTTTCTTTGTAAGCGTTCGAATTTTGCTTGCGCTTTATCTAGCTTATCTACGGCATCATCATAAGCATCTATCGCATTTTCTTGGCGTTTCTGTTCCTTTTCAGCTTTCGCCAGTTTTTTCTCTTCTCTCTTAATTTGTTTTTCAGCTTTTTTAATTTCTTTCTCTTTTGCTTTTTTCTCTTTTAATTTCTTAAAAATTGCTGTCTTTTCACTTTCAGAAAAAGTCTCAGAAACATCTTTCCCTTCAAAAAATATTTTTTTACCTTTTATCTTATATTCCTTATTGGCATACATTATTTTTTGAGAAAATGCTGCAATCGATAAAAATACAATCAATAGAAATATAGTTACTGTTCTTCGTTTCATATACATATAAATTTTTCAGACAAATTTACTGTTTATTTAATTTGAATTTTACGTTCTCACTTTCAATTTTAATCGGCGTAATCTTTGCGAATACCTTTTTAAATTTTTTCTTCATGTAAGGCGTTTGTTCTACTCCTTCTTCAGCATTTTTAAAAGGATTGTATTGTAATTGAATAACAACATCTTCATCATTACAAGCCAATGCATTCTGATATTTACCGTTTATAAAGAATTCAATTTTTGAATTCGCAGGTATGGTTACGAAATCTTTTTCGATTACTTCAGCTTCTTCAGTATCATTAACAACGCTAGCCGAAGGCACATTAATACATTCTATCGTATTTGAGAAAAAATTGATTCTATTACCAACTGAATTATTAGGTTTTAAAATTACTAAATCTTTATCTGAATTATTGATGACATCGAAAAATAACAAAATATCTCCATACTGGTTTGCTTCTGTTTTTTCTTTATTGATTTTAAAATAGATTGTACCAAAGCCTGCTGTTTTTTTAGATACTAAAGCTGCGGCTGTAGCAACAATAGCAGCTTCCTTTACAGCTATATTTTTTTGTTTTTTAGCAGCACTTTTCTCTGTTTTTTCTAGAGCTCTTCCTCTCTTCTCAAGTTTCGTTTGCTGCTTCTCAACCTCTTTTGTGGTTCTGTCAAGCTTTTCATTGGCTTTTTCTACTGAACGCTCTATTTGTTTCTTTTGTTTTTCAATCTTGTTAGAGACCCTTTTCTCTTTTTCTTTTAGCTGCTTTTCAGCTTTTTGATTCGTTTTTTTATCACTTTTTTCTTTGTAATGATTGCCTGATGTTTTTGTTTCTTTTGCCTCTGGCTTTTGTGATGAATCTTTTATTTTGTTTGATTCTTTTCGTTTTTCGCCGTTGTTTTTTGTTTTTGCTTTTTCCGCTACATCCTCTTCAATACTTTTGTTTTGAGATACATCTTTCTTTACTGTTTTCTCATTTTGCTGACTTTCTTGCTTTTCATTAGATGCTACTATGGTTTTTTGTTCATCAGCAATTTCTTGTAGTCTTTCTGAAGTTGATTCTTGTGCTAACTCTTCTTTCTTAGAAACCGACTCAGTGTTTGTTTGAGTTGCATTATTTTCCGTTAAGGCCACACTTTTTGTGTTCATGTTTGCGTTTTGAGCTAGCTCTTTTTCTTTATGCTCCCAATACCCTTCTGGTAATTTATATTTACTACTTCCTCTTCGCTTTTTGTATTTTGGTTTTAGTTTACCTCTATCGTTATATAACTCTGTAGCAATCATATAAATGGTATCTTTCTGACCCTCGGTAAGCTGTGCATACACATTGTAACCTCGATGGAATATTTTATGATTAACTAGCGTATAATATTTGTCTTTATAATGTACTTTTTGTGCAAATAAAGACACACTTATAAATAGAAGTAGTGTAAAAATTGAAAATTGTATGCAACGCATAGTGAGATAATTAAATGTTTAGCTGTTTATATAACTAAATTTATCTCGTTTTATTTTCTAAGATTATTCTTCTTTTAAGGCTTCTACGCCCCATCCATCATAGAGTCCGTTGAACATTAACGACAATTTGAACAAATCTGTCGTAAGCTTTTGTATCGTTTGTGGAGCTATCGAATCTTTTCTCGAGATTTTTATCTGCAATGGAAAAGAGCTCTTAGTAGTTCTCATTGAATCTAAGACAAACTCGAGTGGCTTTATTTTTTGTATAAACTTGTCCCGATGCTTTGCTTTTCTAAAATTAATCCAATGATTTACTTTTCTAAGCCCAGAAAGATCATCACCTTCAGCAACTAATTGATTCAAATAATCATGATTGGTAAAGAAATTGTCTGAAAGGTCTTTCGGAATTAAATTTTCTTTATAATACTTCCATTTTTTATCATTCTTTATCAATAAATAGTTCTTAGACAATGCATGGTTATACTCTAAAAAGCGCTGTAAGTTCTTTCTAATATTAGTAGTGTCTTTTACATAATACACATCAAAACCCGAACACTGATACGTCAAAACGCCTACTAACCTACTTTTTGTTAGTCTTTCTAATCTGTTAGAAATAGAGTCTGAAAAAGAATAAAATTTTGCTAGCCCTAAATAATCTGGGTAACCATTTTTTAAGCAGTTCTTGGTGCTGGTACCTACTACCAATAAATTCTTATAGTTTGGCTTCCCCATAAAGTTATAATACAAATTTGAGGAAACAGTCATGGGACCTTTATCTTTCTTTATAACATAGGTCACCCAATCTTCTTTTGGGCTTTGCGAATAAACAGTCAAGGAAATTAATAGAAATGCGGCTAGTAAAGAGTACGTATTTTTCATTAACTCAAAGTTAACAAAAACTATGCCTTATTCTTTTTCTCTTATCAAATAAACATATACTGGGAAATGATCACTATATCCACCTTGATACGTGTTAAAGCTATAACTTCTAAAAGGGTATCCTTTAAAACGTCCTTTTGAACTCGTTAAATAGCGCTTGTTAAAAATACCAGCTTTGTAAAATCTATAGGAATCATATTCTTTTTCCAGTAAGGGTTGCGAGAAAATGATCTGGTCAAATAAGTTTAATCCGTCTCTGTAAGCGAGCGTATTAAAACCTCTTCGGTGCATATCATACATCGGATTATAAAGCCCAATAGCTTTCTTAACTTTTGCTTTCTTTCCCTCAGCACCTAAAATTTCTTTCACACTTTCATTCGTGGGATCATCATTAAAATCTCCCATGGTAATAATTTTTGCCTTAGGGTTTATTATTTGAAGTGAATCTATAATTTTTCTATTCAGTTTGGCTGCAGCGATACGTTTATATTGGCTGCGGGCTTCTCCTCCACTTCTTGATGGCCAATGATTTACCATAATATGGATAAGCTCTCCATCCAATAATCCTGATACCAGTAATTGATCTCTTGTATAATCTCGTTTAGAATTATCTTTATTTCTAGTAATGTAAAGTGTATGAGATGAATGGGTAATGGGTTTAAAGTATCGTTTTTGATATAGCAACGCTACGTCAATTCCTCTTTCATCAGGAGATTCGTAATGAACGATGCCATAGTGTTTGCTTTTCAACTTTTCTGAAGCAATTAAGTCTTCTATAACTTTTTTATTCTCAACTTCGCATAGCCCAATAATTGCGGGGCTTGTTTTTGTATCTTCTTCTCCTATCTCACTAAGTACTTTACTCAATTTAGCAATTTTATCCCAGTAAATTTTAGAGGTGTATTTGTCTTTTCCTTCAGGAGTTCTGTCATCATCAAACTTTCTAGGATCATTAATCGTATCAAACAAGTTTTCTACATTATAAAAAGCGATGGTTCTAATATCATATTGTTTCTTTTTTTCTTGTGAAAAACCAAAGCTTACAATAAAAAATAAAAGCGATAAAATTGTTAATTTCATAAGATTCCTATTTGCGGCAAAAGTAAAAACAATTTTTAAGTCAAAATGATTATTTACAATTAATTAATTTAAAAAAGTGAGTAAAAATTGTAGCTTTGTGCTCGCATGTTTTGTTATGCATGCATAACTAATTTATTTAATTTTATGAGAAAAGTCACATTAACACTGTGTTTTAGTATCTTTTTCTTGAGCATGACTATAGCGCAAACGCTTAGTTCTGTAAAAGGGAAAGTTGTGGATTCTGAATCACAAGACCCACTTGCTAATGTTACAGTTATTTTAAATGAAACTTCATTATCATCTCAAACTGATACTGAAGGTAATTTTATCCTAAATAATGTTCCTCTCGGAGATCAGGTTGTAAAAATAAGTTTTGATGGTTATGAAACTCAGAGCTTTCCTGTAACTATTGAAGAGGGAAATACTGTTGATTTAGGAACTATACTATTGTTTGTTGATCTTACTATTGCTGAAGAAGATAGTGGTCTTATTTCATTAACAGAAGATGACCTAAATGACGACGATGGAAGAGCTGAAAACACTGCTGGTTTGCTACAAGCTTCGCGTGATGTTTTTCAGAATCGAGCGGCATTTGATTTTGGTCAGGCATTTTTTAGAATTAGAGGTTATGATTCTCAAAACGCTACCGTTTTAGTGAATGGCGTTCAAATGAATAAGCTTCTAACTGGGCGTCCGCAATGGAACAACTGGGGTGGTCTAAATGACGTAACCAGAAATCAAGAATTAACGACTGGTTTAGCACCATCTAATTATACTTTTGGAGGTATTCTGGGTACTACGAACATTTCAACAAGAGCTTCAGGTTATAGACCCGGTTTGCGTGTTTCGGGTTCTTATTCTAACAGAACGTATGGGGGAAGGGGAATGGTTACCTATAGCTCTGGCTTACAAAAAAACGGTTTAGCGTACACCATTTCGGCCTCAAGAAGATGGGCTGAGGAAGGGTATATTGATGGTACTTTATATGATGCTTTTAGTGTTTTTGGAGCTCTAGAATATAAACTTAATGATAAAAATAGTATCAATGCTACTGCCATGTTCTCTCCTAATCGAAGAGGATCATCTACTGCCATTACTGAAAGAACTTTTAATGCTTTAGGTAGAGAATATAATCCATATTGGGGTGAGCAAGATGGGGAGATTCGTAATTCGAGAGTACGTGAAATTAAAGAACCAATTTTTATGTTAAGCCACTTTTTCGAAAGTGATAGAACAAGTATTACTACAAGTGTTGCTTATCAGTTTGGTAAACAAGGGCGTAGTCGATTAGATTTTGCCAATGCGCCTAATCCAACTCCGAATTATTGGAGATATTTACCAACCATTGCTGAAAATCCTCAAATAGATTGGAATGCTTTGTATGACGCAAATAGAAATACTTTGAATATTCCAGATGCGGGAGCTGCAAGGTATACATTATATGAAGATAGAACAGATGACAACTTATTAGCTATTAATTCTGTTGTAAACACTAAAATAAATGATAATACCATATTAGATTTTGGTGCTTCCTATAAAAATTTAAAATCACAAAACTTCGCAACTCCTATCGATTTATTAGGAGCAGAATACTATGCCGATGTAAATCCTTTTTCATTAATAAATGGTAATCCTGCTAGAAATGATGTAAATGGTTCGATAGAAAAAGGTGTAGATGATCGTATAAGGTATAATTATGACATTAATTCTGACCAGATAAACACATTTGCGCAATTACAGTTTAGCTATGATAAGGCTGACTTTTTTGTGAGTGGTTCATATACAAATACTAGTTACCAAAGAGATGGTAAATTTTTAAATCAAAATTTTGAAAATAATTCTTTTGGCAAAAGTGAAAAATTAACTTTTAGCGATTTTGGTGTTAAGGGTGGTATTACTTATAAAATTACGGGACGTCACCTGTTAATGGTTAATGGAGGTTATCTAACCAAAGCTCCCACCATTAGAAACTCATTTATAAATTCAAGAGAAAATAATAATACTGTTAATGATATTGATAGTGAGAAAATATCTTCTTTAGAAGCAAGTTATATCATTCGCTCGCCAAAAGTTAAGGCACGTCTTACAGGATATTTCACTGATTTTAAAGATGGAACTGACATTAATTTTTTCTTTGCTCAGAGTGGTTCTGGATCTGATTTCTTTCAAGAAGTTGTAAATAATGTTAATAAAAGACATATAGGGGCAGAGTTTGGTTTAGAATACCAAATTACACCAACCATTAAAGCTTCTGCTGTTGCAGCTGTAGGGCAACATACATATACCGACAATGCTAATGTTGGAATTAATTTTGACACTGCTGGTTTTAATCAAGATCTTATTAATACTACTGGTTTTGCAGATTTAGGTGAAACTTTCATAAAAGATTATAGAGTTGCCAATGGCCCTCAACAAGCTTATTCTTTGGGCTTAGAGTATAGAAGTCCTAAATTTTGGTGGATTAATGCTACAGGAAATTACTTGGGAGATACGTATGTAGATATTTCGACCATTACGAGGACAAGTAATTTTTATATAAACCCTGACGATCCTTCTGGATTGCCGGTTGACAATATTGATTTAGAATTGGCTAGAAACTTATTACAGCAAGAAAAATTTGATAGTTATTATCTTTTCAATCTTGCTGGGGGTAAGTCATGGAGAGTAAAGGGTACTTACATTAGTGTATTTGCCAGCATCAATAATGTATTTGATCAAACTTTTAGAACTGGTGGTTATGAGCAATCTAGAACTGCAAATTATGTCGATTTAGTTGAAGATACCGCAAATGGTTCTGCTCAACGTAATTTTGGTAATAAATATTGGTATGGTTTCGGAAGAACTTACTTCGTAAACTTTGCTGTTAGCTTTTAATAAAACAAACAATAAAAAATGAAAACAATGTATAAATTCAAATATCTGATCATCGCTTTCTTAGCTGTTGGTCTTTTTAATTCGTGTGTTGAAGATGACGATTTTGGTATTCCTCCAGTTGTATGTAATGACACCGAAAGTGCAAATAAAACTGTTCAAGAAGTTTTTGATGCAACAACCACCACTGCAACGCAATATACTGCTGATGATGTAATAGAAGCGTATGTGGTTTCAAGTGATCAAGGAGGTAATTTCTTTAAGAACTTACATTTACAAACATTAGATGGCTCTAGAGGTTTTAGTGTTGCTATAGATCAAACAGATTTATATACAATTTACAATCCTGGTAGAAAAGTATATGTAAAATTAAATGGTCTATATACACAAATTGATTTTGATGCTTTAGAAGTAGGTGCTCTTTTTGAAGATAGTGTAGGTAGAATTTCTGAAAATGCTTTTGGTGAAGTAATCATCAAATCGTGTGACGAAGTTGCTGAAGAAGACTTAGTAAATAAAATTAGTATTAGTGATATTAATGATAATTACTTGAATACACTTGTTGAATTTTCAGGAGCTCAATTCGAAGAGTCTGCTATTGGTAAACCTTTTTATGATGAGGAGAATGTATTGGGGGGCGCAACAAATTATGACATACAAGATGCAAGTGGTGCGACAGTTATATTTAGAACGAGCTCATTTGCTGATTTTGCAGGAGCAACAGTATCAGGTCAAAACGGAACGATTCGTGGTGTTTTAACAAAATTTGCTAGCACATATCAGCTTTTAGCAAGAACTGCAGAGGATATTAATTTAGGCGGAGATAGAGTCCGTATAGGATTTGCATCAAGCGTAACGGGAACAAAAGTTTCAATAGCAGACACCAGGGCTAAATTTACAGGTTCTGACACCAATATAACCGATGATGAATTTATAGAAGGTATCATTACGATGTCTGGTGTTGATGAGGATAATATTTCAAATAGAAATGCTTTCATTCAAGACGAAACAGGGGCTATTGCAATAAGATTATCATCTGCAGGAACTATGGTAAGCGGTGACCAAGTTAAGGTTAGCCTAAAAGATGTTGTACTAAGTGAGTTTAGAGGACTTTTACAAGTAAACGTAACTCAAAATGAAAACATTGAATTGGTGGCTGATGGTATTGATTTACCTGCTGCAACATTAATTTCTGTTGCTGACTTGTTAACAGGTAATTTTGAATCTCAACTTGTACAGGTGGAAGCTGTCCAGTTTGAAGCTGAAACAGGTACTTTCTCAGGAAGTCAAAATATAACAGATTGTTCAAATACAGTATCTATATTCACAAGTAGTAATGCTTCTTTTGCTGATGCAACTTTACCAACCGGTAACGGAACTATTGAAGGTATTGCATCTGTGTTTAATGACCCACAATTAATTCTTAGAAATGCCGAAGGTACGGCTGGATTAACTGGTGAACGCTGTGAAGTAACTGGAGTAAAAACAGACATATCAACGGTAAGAGCCTTATTTACAGGTTCAAATACTGATATAACTGAAGCTTTAAAAATTCAAGGTGTGGTTACTTCTGATAGAACTACAGGAACTGTCACAGGAAGAAATTTGTTTATTCAAGATGGTACAGGCGGTATTGTAGTGCGTTTTGATACAGATCATGCATTTGATTTAGGTCAAGAGATTGAAGTCGTTATTCAAGGTGCTACTTTAAGCGAGTTTAGAGGATTACTTCAAGTGAATGCTCCTTTAACTAATGCCCAAAGTGTTGGTGCGGGAACTTTACCTGCTCCTGCTTTAATAACGATTACGCAATTACTATCAGGAGACTTTGAAAGTCAATTGGTACAAATTGATGGTGTTCAATTTGATGTAGAGAGTGGAACTTTTGGTGGATCGAATACAATAACCGATTGTACTGATAACTTCTCGATTTTTACAGATAATAATGCAACATTTGCCAGCGAAACATATCCTACAGGTAACGGATCTATTATTGGTATTGCTTCTGAGTTTGATTCGCCACAGTTAACGTTAAGAAATGCTAGTGATGCAGTCGGTCTTACAGAAACACGCTGTACAACAACTCCTAGTGGTACTACCTCAACTAAAATATTTTTCTCAGAATTAGCAGACCCTAATAACAATGCAAATGCAAGGTTTGTTGAATTGTTTAATTCTGATTCTGAGGATTTAGATTTAACCGGGTGGGTAATTCGAAGATATACCAATGGTAATACCGACTTTACATCTACCATCGACTTAACGGGTAGTGTAATTAAAGCTGGAAGCACTTTTGTGATTGCAAAAGACGGTACTGAATTTCAATCTGTTTATGGATTAGCTGCCGATTTGGTTTCAAATACTGCTGTTGTTGATTCTAACGGTGATGATAATTTAGAATTAGTAGATCCTTTTGGAACCGTAATCGATGTTTTTGGTGTTCCTGGTGAAGATGGTACTGGTACTAACCATGAGTTTGAAGACGGACGTGCTAATAGAAAAGCTACGGTTACTGAAGGAAATGCTACCTATACTTTTGCTGAATGGGATATTTGGAACGACTCTGGTGATGCCGGAACCACCAATGAGCCTCAAGATGCTCCAGGTAATTTTACCCCAGGAGTTAGATAATAAGAATCTATTTATAAGCAAAGCCCTCAAGGATTTCTTGGGGGTTTTTTATACCTAAAATAGAAAGAGAAAGACTGCTATCTTTGCAACCCTTCTCTTTTCTCCCCTTTATATTATTTTTACTCTTTGTTATTACTAACACTTCAAAAGTACAACTCGATTAATCTTATGTATTGTTTTTTCGATAAATGGCACCTATATTACGTTCGAATGTTTACTTCTTTCGACCCTTTAAACTTAGGCAGACTAAAATAAAAAGTAGTTCCTTTTCCTTTCTTACTCTTTAACCAAATTTCTCCTCCATTTCTATTGATTATTTTCTTTGTGATGGCTAAGCCTAATCCAACCGAACCTTTTTTTCTTTTCTCACCTAACTGTTGAAATAACTGAAATATTCTTTCAAAGTATTTCTCTTCAATTCCAGGTCCATTATCCTTAACAAAAAAGAGATGCGTCGTTTCGTTACTTTCATAGTTAATTCGTATTTCTGTTTTCTTCTTATCATTATATGAAATAGCATTTTGAATTAAGTTGTGAAAAACCTGAAAAATCTGCGCTTCATCAAAATAAATTTTTGGAAGTTTTTTTAATGTAATTATTTCACAGTTTTTATTCTTATGAATAGCTCCTATTTTATGAATAAGTTTTTGTACTGAGACTTCCTTACGAGAATCATACGTTTCATTTTTAAGAGAATAGTTCAATACTCCGTCTATTAAAAGGTCCATTTGATAAACTTGCTCCTTTATGGTTTCTAAGTTCTCATTTGTCTGTTGGTCAAACTTATCTTTATTATCTTCTAACAACCAGCTTGATAGCGAATGAATATTTCTTAAAGGAGACTTTAAATCATGCGAAATAACCGATGCAAAATCTTCTAAGTCTTCATTTTTTTCAAACAATTCTTTCGAATAATTCTCTAAATCTTTAGTTCGTTCTTGAACTCTCTTTTCTAATGCATCACTAATAAACTCTAAATGTTCTCTATGCCTTATAATATTGTTAACCACTAAAAAAGAGAAGGTAAAAATGGTTGTAATTGATATTATAACTGCGCTTTCGGTTATAAAATCAACATCGGTATTTGTTACACACCAAAGAATATGAAGAAATTCGGTTCCTGAACAAATTAAAAGCAAGAATCTGCTATTAATTAATAATAGCGATCCAAAAAAAACAATATAGGTTCCTAATAAAAAATCTGTAGAAAATTTATTTAGACTCGTCATATAAATAAGGTAATGACCAAAAAAGAAAAGTGGAAGAAATATAAACCAGCCGTAATTTTCAAGAACCCAATTCTTTTTTGTCATAGGAGCTAGAGCAGCCATAATAAAAAGTAAAGAAAAAATATTTCTTGCCCATTTTATTTCTATAACATTTGGGTTCGCATAATTAATTAGTAGGGAGTAGAAGTATAGGCCAACACCAATTAAAGCCAAAACAGTACTTGCCCATTTTATTTCACGTCTATCGAGTCTTCCTAAATCTTTAAATTTACTCATTATCGTTATAAAATGAAAAAAGAAGAGACTTATGCAGTTATAGCCCTTCTTTTTTCTCCCCTTTATAATATTTTTTACTCTTTGTTATTGCTAACACTACAAATATATAACCTAATCAAAGGTCATTATATTCTTTTCGATAAATGGTAACTTATAAACGTTCAAATACTTTTTTATGAGGTTAATAAACTAATACGCTTTATACTCTAGTGTAATATAAACTGGGAAATGATCGCTGATGCCCCCTTGGTACCATTTACCAATATAGGTTCGAAAAGGACTTCCTTTACGTTTCCCTTTCCACTGTTTTAAAAAGTGTTCATCAAAGATTTCGGCCCTTCTATAAACCAACCCTTCATGCTCAATAAAAAAGTTTTTACTTATTATTATTTGATCAAATAAATGCCAAGCTCTTTCGTGTGTGGCAGTACCTCTACCCTTATCAAAAAGTGATTCAAAAGGGTTGTAAAATTTTTCGGAAACCAAATGATGTTTTAAACTAGGGCTATTCGGGTTATCATTAAAATCTCCTAAGATTAAAATCTTTGCATCTGTTGTTTCCGTATAAATTTCATCAATAATTTTATGATTGTTTTTGGCTGCGATAATACGTTTATATTCGGTTTCTTGAGTACCTTTTCTTCGTGATGGCCAGTGATTAATAAGCACATACATTAACTCACCTTTTAATTTCCCTTTTACAAGTAATATATCGCGCGTATAATCACGCTCTCCTTTACTATTGTATAGTAATAGAGAAAACGCTTCTGATTTTATGACTTCAAAATGTTCTTTTTGATAGATCAATCCAACTTCAATACCGCGTTCATCATTAGAATCATGATGTACAATATCATAATGGTATGGAGCGAGTTCTTTGGTATTAACAAGATCTCTCAAAACGGTATCGTTTTCTACCTCTGCAACGCCTACAAGTACGGGGGGAATTTCTATATTTTCTGCTCCAATTTGAGAAATAACTGATCCTAATTTTTTTAGTTTTCTACTGTAGCGCTTTTCATTCCATTTTTTCCTTCCTTCTGGTGTAAAATCATCATCCAAAGTGTTGGGATCATCAATAGTATCGAATAGATTTTCTAAGTTGTAAAAAGCAATAGTATATAGATCTTTTATGTTTTCTTTCAAGATAGTGCGTTAAAAGGGAACGAAAAGTACAAAAAATCGCTAAACTTTATACCTTTGCCCTATGATAGAAAAGAAAAGTTTAGATTTCGAAAAAGCGGTTTTAGTTGGTGTAATTAATCAACATCAAGACGAAGAAAAATCTAAAGAATACTTAGATGAATTAGAGTTTTTAACCTTTACGGCTGGGGGTCAAGTAGTAAAACGTTTTACACAAAAAATAGATGCGCCAAATCCTAAAACCTTTATTGGTACTGGTAAAATGGAGCAGGTTCAAGAATATGTTGAAAATAATGAAATTGGATCGGTAATTTTTGATGACGAATTAACACCTGCGCAACAGAAAAACATTGAACGCATTTTACGTTGTAAAATACTAGATAGAACGAGTCTCATTTTAGATATTTTTGCGCAACGTGCACAAACACATTATGCCAGAACTCAAGTTGAATTGGCGCAATATCAATATCTGTTACCTCGCCTTGCCGGATTATGGACGCATTTAGAAAGACAACGTGGTGGTATTGGTATGCGTGGCCCTGGTGAAACAGAAATAGAAACCGATAGACGTATCGTACGTGATAAAATTGCCTTACTAAAAAAGAAGCTCAAAACCATCGATAAGCAAATGGCTGTGCAACGCGGAAATCGAGGAAAACTAGTACGCGTTGCTTTGGTTGGATACACAAATGTGGGAAAATCAACACTTATGAATGTTGTGAGTAAAAGTGATGTTTTTGCTGAAAATAAACTCTTTGCAACCCTAGATACTACCGTACGAAAAGTGGTTATTCGAAATATTCCATTTTTATTATCTGATACTGTAGGATTTATAAGAAAACTGCCTACACAATTGGTAGAATCGTTTAAATCAACCTTAGATGAGGTGCGCGAAGCGGATCTTTTATTACATGTTGTTGATATTTCTCATGCTAACTTCGAAGAACACATTGAGTCTGTGAATACCATATTAGACGAAATTAAAAGCTTAGATAAACCGACACTAATGGTTTTTAATAAGATTGATTCTTACACACATGATACCATTGATGAAGATGATTTGGTAACAGAAAAAACAAAAGCACACTTCACACTCGATGAATGGAAAAAAACATGGATGGCACAATTAGGTGATAACTGTTTATTCATTTCAGCGTTAAATAAAGAAAATCTAGAAGAATTTCGGGAAAAAGTTTTTGAAGCTGTAAAGAAGATTCACATTACTCGTTTTCCATATAATGACTTTTTATATCAGGAATATCAATAGGTTCTTCTGCAGTTTTAAATATTAGCTTTCAGTATTATCCTCATTAATAATCCCTAATCGTTTCGCACGTTTCTCCCAATTCTTACGGGCGAGTTGTTGCATATCTGAATCTTTGTCGCTCTCATCCATAATTTCAAGACCTAATAAGGTTTCAATAACGTCTTCCATGGTGACCAAACCACTAACAGAACCATATTCGTCAACAACCAATGCGGCATGCTCTTTAGCTTCAACTAGTGTTTCAAATAATGTTGGAATTGGTGTATTTCTATCTACGATAGTAATAATTCTATTCAAATCTTTTAATTTTTTAGCATCGTGATCTTCAGCTACCTCTTTAAAAATTTCGTCTTTTAACACATAGCCTGTTACGTGATCTCTAGTACCTTGATAGATGGGTATTCTTGAAAAACGCAACTCTTTATTTTCATCAAAAAAGTCTTTAACCGTTTGCTCTTCTGACGCCATTTTTAACACTGTTTTGGGCGTCATAACATCTTTTGCCAACACCGACTTAAAATTCAACAAATTCTTTATTACTGTAGATTCTGATTCTTCAAAAACACCTTCCTCTTGAGCAATATCAGCCATGGCATGAAAATCTTCTCTGCTTAGTACACTACCATGATGACCTTTACCTCCAATAAGCTTTGTAGTGAGTTGTAATAGCCACAAAATGCCTGTCCATTTTAGTGGAAATATTAAGACTTTTAATGCCTTTGTGGTAAAATTAGCTAGTTGTTTCCAATAGGTAGCACCAATAGTTTTTGGTATAATCTCAGAAGCTACTAATATCAAAATTGTCATTATTGAAGAAACCACACCTACCATGATATCTTCAGTCATTTCAATCCCTAAAAAAGTTCTTGCTTTTGAACCATACAATTCTACATACGCAACTTTTGCTTGTACCCCAACCAAGATAGCACCAACCGTATGTGCAATGGTATTAAGCGTTAGAATAGCTATAAGGGGTTTATCAACATCTTTTTTAAGCTCTTCTAAAGAATTTGCATACTCTTTTCCTTCAGCTTTTTTAACATTAATAAAAGTCGGGGTAACGCTTAGTAATACTGCTTCTAGAATTGAACACAAAAAAGAGAAGAAAATCGAAATGATTGCATAAAAAATGAGTAAGCCCATATGGTCGTTTTGTTTAATGGCTAAAGTAACAAGAATTCAGCGCATAAAAAAAGTCCAGAAAAAAATCTGGACTTTCAATTTTATTACTAACTATATTGTATGTCCGTTTTATGTCATCAATATATTTTAAAGCGTCATTCCGAATTTATTTCGAAATCTCATCATTCAATAAATCAAGTATTTACAATGAGATCCTGAAACAAGTTCAGGTTGACGAACACCTTTTATGACTCTTTACGGATAATCAAAATAATTATCGATTAAAGAGAATAATTTAAACCAAATAACCAATATGATTGTACTTTGTTGTCAACATCATTAAATGTTGCATTAGGTATTGGGTCGATTGCTCTAGTTTGTAAATTATTCAATCCTTCTTGCTTGTTTCCTCTTAAACCGAATTCAAACCCTAAACCAATTCCTTTCCAGAAAGTATAACCGAATGAATTGATCCAAGTCCAGTTAGATAAATCTCCACTTTTATAACTCTGAAATGTAGATAAGTTAGACTTAAAGTTTACTGGGCCCAATTTATCAGTATAATCTGCAACGATCTTAGCACCTAAAGATGAGTCAAATACAGCCTCGTTATCAGCAAAAACAAAATTATAGTTTAACGGATGTATAACAACTACTAAGTTTTGAAGTGGTGTCCATGTTGCTCCCACACCTAAGTCTAAAAACCCAGGATCATTAAAATTATTGATAATTGATGTTCTATATTCACCCAAAGCAGAAACTGCCCATGTATCACTTAATTTATATCCATAAAGAGAATTAATCGTGAATACATCTGTTGTTCCGTCAAAATCTTCGCTGTCAGTTTCAATATCTTTATTATCATTCTTTACCCAAGCTAAGTTGATATTACCCGAGTTTCTCCAGAAAAAATTTTCTCTATCAAGATTTGCAAAACCATTAACTGTAACACCTATGTTACCAGTAGAAGAGTTTGGTGCCGTATTAGAATACCAATCGTTAAAGCCTTGAAGATTTGCACCAATAGTACCAAAAGCTCCTTTTTTCCAACCAGGGTATGTATCTAGTTTGCCTTGAATGGCATCTGCCTCGCCTTGAAGTTTCGCAATTGAATCTTTCTTAGCTGTTAATTGAGATTTCAATTCTTCCTTTGTTTGAGCGAATGATGCTACCCCTAACATCATAGCAAATACAAATACTAATTTTCTCATTGTTAAATGTTTATAATTAATTTTTTAATTTATTGCGTGCAATATTACGCTATTTTTATAACATAGACACATCGTGTCGTGTTAAGTCACGTCAATATTTACTTTTTTCTTGTATAAAGGCACAGTAGAACATGCTTCACCAAACATAATCGATTTGACTACGGGTAAAAGTTTTTCAACAAGCTGCACTGATGAAGTTTCTGGTATTGGCTTATTAGAACAGCCTTTAATGATTACAGGCTTGTCTCTATAATTTTCAACATTTATTGTCTCAATTATTTCTTGAAAAATAGTCGTTTCAAGCAGCGCTAAATCACCCACTACAATTTTTTTTGCAAAGTGACCTAATCGAGTAGTAATTAATAAATAGGCCCATGAAGGTATAATTGCATCTGTACTACAGGTTAATGCTACATAACTATTTTCATATTGTTGCCAGTTGTGACTTTCTAGACTTAGGCGAAAATCTTTTTCTCGTAATAATAAGCCTTCGTATAACCATTCTGAAATGTCAAGCGATACTCTTTTTCCTTCAGGATAAAAGTCTTCAAGGTCTATGGTGGCTAATTTGCTCTGGGAAACTCTATTGACAATTTCTTCTGCCATTTTTTAATTATTCGAAAGTCTATAAAAACCCAAGTTCTAATTTTGCTTCTTCACTCATCATATCTTGAGTCCAAGGTGGATCAAAAGTAATCTCCACTTCAGCTTCATCTATTTCACTTAACTGTTTTACTTTTTCTTCAACCTCAACAGGTAGTGTTTCTGCTACTGGGCAATTCGGTGAGGTTAACGTCATCAATATTTTCGCCTCTTTGTTTTCATTTACAAAAACATCATAGATTAACCCTAACTCATAAATATCTACTGGAATTTCAGGATCATAAATAGTCTTTAATACATCTACAATCTTGTCTCCGACTTCTTGAACTTCTACTGCTGTCATAATCCATATTTTATTACTACAAATGTACTACTATTGCGCTAATTTTGCCTGAAAAGCGACTGCGTATAGCTTAATCTGTTTCAACATAGAAACCAACCCATTCGCTCTTGTGGGGCTCAGATGCTCCTTTAACCCAATTTCATCGATAAAATCAGTATCGGCTTTAATAATCTCTTGTGGCGTATGGTTAGAAAAAGCTCGCAGCAATAAAGCCACCAACCCTTTTGTTAAAATAGCATCACTATCTGCCGTATAAATCACTTTATCTCCATTCAACTCACCTTGAAGCCATACTTTCGATTGGCAACCCTTAATGATATTATTTTCAATTTTAAATTGTTCATCAATTAAGGGTAATGACTTCCCTAAACCTATTAAATGTTCATATCTTTCCATCCAATCATCGAACATTGAAAACTCATCTACAATTTCTGCTTGTATTTCTTTGATAGTCATTTTTTAAACTTATTTTTGCACAGCTGGAGGCTGTAATAGCATATAAGACGGCAAAATTACGTTAAAAAAACAAGAATGGGTAAATTATTAGCAGTTGGTACCGTAGCTTTCGATGCCATTGAAACTCCTTTCGGAAAGACTGATAAAATATTAGGTGGCTCTGCTACTTTCGTAGGATTAGCCGCTTCTCAATTTGGTATTAAAACTGGTATTGTTTCTATTGTCGGTGATGATATGCCTCAAGCATACCTCAAGATGTTAAATGATCGCAATATTGATACTTCGGGGATAGAAATTGTAAAAGGAGGAAAAACGTTCTTTTGGAGTGGTCGTTACCATAATGATATGAACTCCCGTGACACCTTGTTGACTGAACTCAATACATTAGAAGATTTTAATCCTGTAGTACCCAATGCCTTTAAAGATGCGCCAGTTGTTATGCTTGGTAATTTACACCCACAAACACAAGCATCTGTGCTAGATCAAATGTCTGAAAAGCCTAAATTAATCATTTTAGACACTATGAACTTTTGGATGGATTCTGCCTTAGAAGATTTACTCAAAGTAATAAAGCGAATTGATGTTATTACGATTAATGATGAGGAAGCTAGACAGTTAAGTGGCGAATATTCATTGGTAAATGCCGCTAAGAAAATACATGAGATGGGACCAAAATATGTAGTTATTAAAAAAGGAGAGCACGGAGCTTTACTATTTAATGAAGATAATATGTTTTATGCACCAGCCTTGCCTTTAGCTGAAGTGTTTGATCCTACAGGAGCGGGAGACACATTTGCTGGTGGTTTTGCTGGATATATTGCTGCTACCGAAGATATCTCGTTTGAAAATATGAAAAATGCTGTGATTTATGGTTCTAACTTGGCTTCTTTCTGTGTAGAGAAGTTTGGTACAGAGCGCATGCAAAACCTCACAAAGCAAGAAGTACAAAAACGTTTAATTGCATTTAAGCAGTTAACACAGTTTGAAATTGAATTACATTAATATATCCGCGCCATTAAGTGCGGATTTTTGTTTATAGTCATTTATGAGCGACGCTATAAAGCACGAATGTGGTATTGCCTTAGTTAGATTACTAAAACCACTAGATTACTATCAAAAAAAATATGGTACATCATTCTACGGAATCAATAAGATGTATCTAATGATGGAAAAACAACATAACCGTGGTCAAGATGGCGCAGGGTTCGCAAGTGTAAAATTCGATGTGCCTCCTGGTACTCGTTATATAAGTAGGGTTCGTTCGAACAAGCAAGCCCCTATACAAGATATTTTTGGGCAGATTAATGAACGTTTAAATACTGTTTTAGAAAAATATCCTGACAAAGTGAATGATGCTGAATGGCAATTAGAAAATATGCCTTATGTAGGTAATATTTTCTTAGGACATTTGCGTTACGGTACCTTTGGTAAAAATAGCATTGAAAGTGTACATCCGTTTTTGCGCCAAAATAACTGGAAGCATAAGAACCTCATTGTTGCTGGTAACTTCAACATGACCAATGCAAACGAATTATTAGAAGAGTTAATAGAACTAGGTCAACATCCAAAAGAAAATACCGACACTGTGACTATTATGGAAAAGATTGGTCATTTTCTAGATGATGAAGTACAGAATTTATATCAAAGTTGTAAGGAAAGAGGGATTACAAAAAAAGATGCTTCTCCAGTTATAGAAGAAGAGCTAGATGTAAAAAATGTTCTGCAGCGTGCTTCTAAAAACTGGGATGGTGGGTATGCTATGGTCGGCATGATCGGTCACGGTGATGCTTTTGTTTTTAGAGACCCTTCAGGTATTCGACCGGCGTATTATTATAAAGATGATGAAGTGATTGTTGTTGCTTCAGAAAGGCCTGCCATTCAAACGGTTTTTAATGTAGATTATAATAATGTTAAAGAGTTAGAAAGAGGGCATGCTTTAATCATTAAAAAGAGCGGAACTGCTACTGTTGAACAAATAAAAGAGCAATTACCCAAAAAATCATGCTCTTTCGAGCGGATTTATTTTTCTAGAGGTAATGATGCAGAAATCTATGAAGAGCGTAAAAATTTAGGGAAATATTTATTCCCTAAAGTATTGAAGGCTATTAATAATGATGTAAATAATTCAGTATTTTCATATATCCCAAATACAGCCGAGACTTCTTTTTTTGGAATTGCGCAAGCTGCCGATGCTTATTTGATTGAAAACAAATTACAGACAATTTTAAAAGGACAACGCTCTATTTCTGTCGAAAAAGTAACTGAAGTTTTAACTGAACGAGCCCGTATTGAAAAAATAGCCATTAAAGATGCCAAACTAAGAACTTTTATTGCAGATGATTCGAGTCGTGATGATCTCGTAGCACATGTTTACGATGTTACCTATGGCGTTGTTAAACCTACAGATAATTTAGTGATTATCGATGACAGCATTGTTCGAGGCACCACGCTTAAAAAGAGTATTATTAAAATTTTAGATAGACTAAATCCTAAAAAAATAGTTGTGGTTTCTTCTGCTCCACAAATTCGATATCCCGATTGCTATGGCATTGATATGGCACGCATCGATGAATTTATCGCTTTTAAAGCGACTATAGAATTACTTAAAGATACAGATCAATACCATATTGTTGAAGAAGTATATCAAAAATGTAAAAATCAAGATACTGTTCCTGACAATGCATTAGAAAATTATGTGCGTGCTATTTATAAACCTTTTACCGCAGAACAAATATCTAATAAGATTGCTCAGCTATTAAGAACAGAGGATATAAAAGCTGAAGTAAACGTTATTTTTCAATCTATTGAAGGTTTACACAAAGCGTGTCCAAAAAATTTAGGTGATTGGTACTTTACAGGAAAATATCCTACCATAGGCGGAACAAAAGTGGTAAATAGAGCATTTGTTAATTTCTATGAAGGAAACAAACGTCGTGCTTATTAAGTTTTGGCACTTAATTTGCTATTTTAGTGCTTAAAGCAGACATATGAAAAAACTAAAATTACTTTCGTTACCTTTATTTTTTATTCTGATGAGCTTCTCTCAATGCGAAAATAAAAAGTTTGACAAAAAACCTCCTGTTACCATTACTAACAGTACTTTTCAAGAATGGACGGGCGGTCGACCAGGAGTAAAAGGGGTTTTGGTTACTATTACCCTTAAAAAACCGTCGGCAAGCATCACTTTTGATTCTCTTTATTTTAACAATAAAGTAGTAAAACTTGATACCTCAAAAAGCAATAACCGATTCACTTTATCTGCAAATTTTATCGATAAAAAATTACCTCCAAGCGATATGATTATTTCTTCTGATCCTAAAGAAGAATTTGGTAACAGACCTCCTTCAAAGCAAAAAGAAATTCCTTTTAAGATAGCCGAGAATGAAGCTGTTGTAAGCTATATAAAAAACGAAGAAAAGCGTTATTTCATAATTAAAGATCTAAAAAAAGCTAAGGCTATTTTCTACCAATAATTTTTTTTGGCATAGCATTTGATTTCTATCTAACAGAAACTTTAAAATCTGTGCTTATGAAAGCTTTAAAATTACTTATAGGACTTTTTCTAACCTCAACCTTATTAAGTTCATGTGTAGTAGCCATCGGCGATGATATTATCGATGATACTATTTCATTAGAGCAGCTTGTTACTTCATACGATTTATGGTATGTAGATTACAACAGAACAACAGGTAGTGGTGACGTTCCTTTTTTATCTAAGGCTTTCACAATTTCTTTTCAAAATGGCCGTTTATATGCTAACAACAATTTGGTAGGTCTTGGAGCAACTGGAAACGGCTTGGGTTACCAAATTGGTTTTTATGATACTAGAAATGGTGTGCTAGAAATAGACCATAATGAAGATGGGTTCATTGACTTGCAAGTGGTTCAACTTTCGTCAGACGAAATTAAAATAATAGATACGTTTACAAATACTAGTTATTATTTATTAGGATATTTTAAAAGCAATTTTGATTATGACCAAGTTTTCTATGATAATATTGAATATTTCTTACAAGAATATGTTGCTTGGGAAAAATTTACAACGAATGCTGGTGAATCAAATGAGTTTGATTATGAAAACTTTTTAGAGTTTACACCTGATGGAAATACTAGCGTATTTAGATCTTCAGAAGATCAAAATGGCACGAATATTGATTTAATTAATTGGGATTACATCGGAGATTATGAAGTGTATGATGTAACTGGATATGATGATCTGAAAATTTTAACACTAGCTTATGATTTTTCAGACAATGAAGAGTTTGAGTTAACCGTTATAGATGATGGTAAAATAGAATTATACCATCCTAATTCTGGTACAACTTACGAATTTATAGGAAGAGGAAACATTCAATTTAAGAATGGAAATGGTGAAAAGAACGTAAGAAATACCAAGCGATTTAAAACAAATCGCAAATCAAAAACACGAAGTACTACTAAAAAAGTATAAAGATAAGGTTTGGTTAGTTGATTTTGGTTGATGTATTTCAACCAATGCCGCCTCAGTAACACGAGGCGGTTTTTTTATGTATAATTATTTTGATTATCCGTAAAGGGTCATAAAAGGTGTTCGTCAACCTGAACTTATTTCAGGTTCTCATTGTAAATACTTAATTTATTGAATGATGAGATTCCGAAATAAATTTGAAATGACGCTTTAAAATATGTTGATGACATAAAAGGGACATACAATAATTATTTCATAATAGAAAAAAATAGCGTATAATCTATCTAATAATTATCTTGCAAAAGATCCTCTTTACCTTATTGTAATTCCTACTAGTATGATCAATAAACGTCTTTTAATTAAAAACTTACTCGCCTTTAATGATGAGAACAGTTTTTATGATAAAAAGCTGCGTTTAGATTTTAGTTCTAAAGAAGGAAAAGCTAAATTTTTAAAACATGTTTGTGCGCTCTCGAACTCAAATCCTGAAAATAATTCATACATCATCGTAGGAGTTCAAGATAGAGGAAGCAAAATTATAGGTGTTGATTTTTTTGATGACAGTAAAATTCAAAATCTCATAAATGCCTACTTTATCAATCCTCCAAAAATTCAATACGAAAATGTTTCATTTCCTAGGCTTTCACGTCATAAAGTTGTTGGGTTAGTAACGATTCATCCTATCAATGAAGTTACATCTTTAAAGAAAACAATCTGGAAATATCCTCGAGATACGATATTTCAACGAGTAGGTAGTAACTCTATGCCTGCAAATTCTTTTTTTGAACTTAAAAGTACGAATAAGTCGATTGTAGAGGCTATTGAAAGAAATGCTACCAATAACATAGAATTAACTTTGCATGGCGTATTTGACTTTATAAATTCACATGCTAGCGAATTAAACCCACAATACAAAGTCTTTAAAGACAAGTTTGTGGTTTGTTGGGCGGGTTTACCTGAAAAAATAAATGGTGATGTTTATTTTTCGAGAGTTGATATCGCTTTAATTAACGAACAGGTACGATTATTCTATTCAGCACTAGATTTGGTTAAGATAAATTACAACGAGCAATCTTTTATCATTACAGAGTATATTCAATTAGGAATTCAACCCGATTTTAAACAATATCCATTAGAGAAAACAATTATACACTTTAAAGATAATGGCACCCATGATATTGCCACAGAATTACTTTTTGAGCCACCAGAATTTGATCCTGTTGTGCTAAAACATCTATACAATAGTAATAATACTATTGTAGAAAAGCTTAAAAAAGGATTAGCTATTTCAAAAAATGAAACAAAAGACCTACAACATCTACCTACAACCTACCTTATTTGTGCTTTAAGCGGATTTGATGGCGCCAAAAACAAATTACAGGATGCAAAGCCTTTCTTAAGAAAATTAGAGGATAAAACAGCGTATATAAAGTTTAAGGATGTATTACGGGTGCTTAGAAAATTGAAATACAATTAATTAATTGTCGTCTAACGTTCTCACATAGTTTAGCACGTCCCAACGCTCTGCTTCAGAGAGAATGGGCTCCCATTTTATCATCGCATTTCTACCTTTAGAAACCTTCCAAAAGAGTTCACCGTCTGTTTGATTTTGTACTTCTGCCGAGGTTAGATTTTGAGGTTTGGGATTTAAGGCTTTTCCTCCAGCACCATTACCAAGACCTTCAGGTCCATGGCATATCATGCAGCGCGTCTTAAAGATACGTTTTCCCTTGTTTGCAGAGACCATTCTATCAATTTTCGCCACAGGATTTTTAATTGCTTTTGCTTCTTCTGGAGCTTTCCAACGATCTTCTTGTAGATTAAAGTTTAGAAAACCAAAAGATATCAAACAAACCAAGGTTATAATTAGTAGTTGTTTTTTCATATTTTCTGTCTTAATTTTCAGGTAGTTACTACCCTTAATTACCCTCTAATAAACAATTTCCATACCAATTAGGGAAGATAAATATAAAAATCACTTTCAGTAAAAACGACATTTTTATATTTTTATTCTCATACTGTTAATTTTTTTGCTGTCAAATTCCCTAAATTTAAAGCAAATAAAACTTGAGATTATGAGTAAAACAGCATTAATTACAGGTGCTACAAGCGGTATTGGTTGGGCTACAGCTGAAGAATTTGCTAAGCACAATATTAATCTAATTCTTTGTGGACGTAGGCAGGATCGATTGGATCTTTTAAAAGCCAATCTGGCTGAAAAAGTTAGAGTACACACTTTAAATTTTGATGTTAGTAATCGAGAAGATGTCTTAAAAAGTATTTCTTCGTTGCCTCAAAACTTTAAGAATATTGATATTTTAATTAATAATGCTGGAAATGCACATGGCTTAGATTTTATTCAAGATGGAAGTTTAGATGATTGGGATGCAATGTTAGACAGTAATGTGAAAGGATTGTTATATGTGAGTAAAGCTGTAATTCTGGGTATGATTGAGCAGCAAAGTGGTCATATTATCAACATAGGTTCTTTGGCAGGAAAAGAGGTATATCCTAAAGGAAATGTCTATTGTGGCAGTAAATACGCAGTAGATGCCATTACCAAAGGGATGCGAATTGATCTAAACACACATGGTATTAAGGTGGGTGCTATAAACCCTGGACTCGTAGAAACTGAATTCTCTGAAGTACGTTTTAAAGGTGATGCTATAGCAGATACTGTTTATACAGGATATGAGGCCTTACAAGCTAAAGATATTGCCGAAATCATATATTTTGCTGTTTCGAGACCTCAACATGTAAATATTGCAGATCTATTGGTACTCCCCAATGCGCAGGCAAATAGTGTAACCGTGAAAAAAGAATAGGAAATTTCCTTATAAAAAACAGGGTTTTTCCTATTGATTTTACGCAACCTTTTTAAAATATTTGTATCATAATTTTAGTTGACAAACATCAGCTACACCATATAACCTTGTTTCTCCCATACAGTTTGGCATTGAGACAGGGTTTTTTAATTTAAAAAAGCCCTCAATTATAAGGGCTTTGATAGTTAAAGTTGTTCAGTAAATTACTACTAAAGATCAAATTTTATACCTTGTGCTAATGGCAACTCAGTTGTGTAATTAATTGTATTGGTTTGACGCCTCATATAGATCTTCCAGGCATCAGAACCCGATTCTCTACCGCCTCCTGTTTCTTTTTCACCACCAAAAGCTCCGCCAATTTCAGCACCAGAAGTTCCGATATTTACATTCGCAATACCGCAATCTGATCCTTGAACAGATAAAAAACATTCAGCTTCTCGTAAATTATTCGTCATAATTGCCGATGATAAACCTTGAGCAACTTCATTTTGTATATCAATTGCATTCTCAACACCACCCGAATATTTTAGTAAGTATAAAACAGGGGCAAATGTTTCATGTTGTACAATTTTATAATGTGGTTGTGCCTCGGCAATAGCTGGTTTTACATAGCAACCACTTTCGTAACCTTCGCCAGATAATACACCTCCTTCAACCACAATATTTCCTCCTTCTTCTACCACCTGATGTAAAGCCTTCTTATACATAGCTACTGCATCGGTATCAATTAATGGTCCGACATGATTATTTTCGTCTAGCGGATTACCAATACGCAATTGTTTATATGCATCTACCACTGCATCTTTTACTTTATCATAAATAGACTCGTGAATAATTAAACGACGTGTTGATGTACAACGCTGCCCACACGTTCCAACAGCGCCAAATACAGCACCAATAACAGTCATTTTTATATCAGCATCTGGCGTTACTATAATTGCATTATTCCCTCCTAGTTCTAATAATGTCTTTCCTAAACGCCCAGCGACTTCTTTTGCTACTATTTTTCCCATTCTCGTTGATCCTGTTGCAGATACTAAAGGTACTCGTGTATCTTTAGTCATCATTTCACCCACGCGATAATCACCATTAATTAAGCAAGAAATACCTTCTGGTAAATTATTTTCAGCAAATACCTCCGCTGCAATATTTTGACATGCTACACCGCAAACTGGCGCTTTTTCACTAGGCTTCCAAATACAAACATCACCACAAACCCATGCTAAAGCAGTATTCCAAGACCAAACAGCTACTGGAAAATTAAATGCAGAGATAATTCCAACGACTCCTAGCGGGTGATATTGTTCGTACATTCTATGTCCTGGACGTTCAGAATGCATTGTAAGACCATGTAACTGACGCGATAAACCCACAGCAAAATCGCAGATATCAATCATTTCTTGAACTTCCCCAAGACCTTCTTGATATGATTTTCCCATTTCATAGGATACTAACTTCCCAAGGGCTTCTTTTTTCTCTCTTAACTTCTCACCAAACTGACGAACAATTTCTCCTCGCTGCGGTGCAGGCATCGTTCTCCAAGTTTTAAAAGCTTTTGTTGCTGCCAGCATTGTTTTTTCATAATCTTCTTGTGTCGATGCTTTTACTTTTGCGATTAATTGTCCATCTACAGGCGAATACGATTCAATAATTTCTCCATTAGAGAACCAATTAGATCCTGTTGAGGTTCCTTCATTTACAGCAGAAACACCTAATTGCTGTAGGGCTTCTTTTATTCCGAAATCAGTTGCTACTGCTTCCATATATTTTAATTTATGTGGTTATTAAATTTTTACTGTACGAAAGTACAAATAATTAGCTGCTATTTTAAAACAAAATAGCCGAACCCTTAAGAGTTCGGCTATTTGCATATTTGGTAACCAACCAAATATAATTAACCAACTAAAACCTAAAATTCAATCCGGTGTAAACACCAAGAAAGTATGGTTTGAATCCGCCATTATTTTCAGAAAATGTGTTTAATTGATATTTAAACATTGGCGAAACATTTATAAACATTTTATTATTTATCTTATAATCTACATCAAGTCCTACGTTTGTACTAAAGTTTACATTATTGATATTCGTAGCTTGCCCTAGACTGACTTTCGAACCCTGAGTTCCATTCAATGAAATACTATTATTATTTAAAATATAGGTGCTGACACCTCCAACCAAATTTACTCCTAACTTCGTTTTTGTCAACGCATACTTCACTTCTAGAGGAACCTCAACATAACTTATAGATTGTTCTAAATCACCTTCTAGGGTTACGGCAGCACCTCTACTGGCAACAGCAGAATCAAAAGATTGCGATTGGCTATTCGATACTGCTATCGTATTTGAACCACTAATGTTAGTTCGCTCGGTTAAATTGCTTGAAAAACTCAACTGATCTGAAAATACGAAAGCTGTTACTTGCCTAGTACTGTAAGAAAGATCAACAGAACTCACGCCTGATTGTATAGATAGGCGATCGTTCACTATATAATTTACCTTTAAACCATAAGATAATGTAGTATTTGCCTTTTTGGTGTTGCCTTGAAGTGCATTACTTACGGGTGACCCGTTACCAAATGTATTATATTGTATAGGAGCGATCATAGGACCAACATACCATTTGTTTTGTTTAACTTTAGCGATGCCTTCTTTGTTATCGAGATTATCTTCAATTGCCTGCGCTATATCTTCTTTTGTAAGCCCTCCCGCACTATTATCAGCAACCTTTGTAGTTTCCTCTTTCTTTATTTGCTGAGACCTGCCTTCGTTTCTAAAGTTTATACTTTCTTCATTTTTCTCTTCTAACTTTTGTGATTGATTTTCGGCAAAAGTGCTATTCGCTCGTAGATTTTCTTCTGTACTTTCTACTGTATTTGTAATTGAGCGTGTTGAGCGATCTGAATTTTTTGTCCTGTTATTGCTACTGTTTTTTATTGTTTTCTGAATTTCATTTGAAAGTGTATTTATTTCTTTATTGGTCTTTGTAACCACTGTTTCATCACTTTCATCAAACTGAGTTTCTTGTTTCGTTGTATCATCAGTTGTTATTTCTATTGGCGTGTCTTTAATAGTATCGGTATTGCTGTTATACCAAAATACTGAACTTACAAGCAGAAGAAGAACCGCTGCCACACTACCATAAGGTATCGACAACGGAATAACTCTTCTTTTTTTCTTTTTCACTAATTGGTTTTCAATGGAACTCCAGACTTCGGGTTGTGGTTGTAACTCAAAGTCTTTTAACTTCTCTTGAAATAATCTATCAATATGTTTCTTCTCCTCCATTATTCAGAAACTTTATTTCGCCTTTTATTTTTAGTAACTTCTTCTAATTTTCCTTTTAAAATCATTCGTGCTCTAGATAAATTCGATTTTGAGGTTCCTTCAGAGATCTCTAGCATCTCAGCAATTTCACGATGCGAATATCCGTCAAGCACATACAAATTAAATACCAATCGATACCTATTTGGTAACTTTTGAATAATCTGTAATAAAAAATCTAAAGAAATGTTGTCTTCATCTTCAATAGATACATCTACAGTATCTGGAATCTCTTCGGTGATTAAATTCAACACATTCTTTTCTCTATATTTCTGTAAAGCTGTATTAATTACAATACGCTTTAACCATCCTTCGAAAGATCCTTTAGACTTATATTGTTCAATCTTATTAAAGATCGTTATAAAGCCATCTTGTAAATTGTCTTGAGCTTCTTGATAGTTCTTAGAATATTTTAAACATAGCGCAAAGAGCTTACCTGCAAAGAGCTGGTAAATCTCTGATTGAGCTTTGATATCTCTTTTTTTACATTTCTCTATGAGTTTCTCTAAACTCATTAACTATATGGCTCTTTATTTGTTCACTACCACAGGCACTATAATCTCTTCAAAAATATTTTCTCCGCTTTCGTCTTGCCCTTTCCAAAATCTAAAGATATAATCTTCGGTTTTATTAACTATTACTTCAAATGTACTTTCTTGTTCTATAATCGCCTGAGTGCAAGGATCATTCGTAACCGATGTATTTACTGCAACTGTTGTAGTATTGCCATCTTCTTGAAGAAGCATATTGAAATAAGTATGACACCCGCTTGGCAAGTCATACTTTACCATTATAGTAGGTCTGCTATTTAATTGAAAACTATCAGGAACGATCGCCTCCTTTACAGGTAATGTTTCAAAAGCAATATTCGATCCATCATCTTCAAGACTACACGATGCAAAAGTTAAAACTAGTATTAATAGCAAAACAATTTTCTTCATAATTCTTTATTTGTGCTTTTAATAGATG
Source organism: Maritimimonas sp. 2210JD6-3 (assembly GCF_056591795.1). NCBI lineage: Bacteria > Pseudomonadati > Bacteroidota > Flavobacteriia > Flavobacteriales > Flavobacteriaceae > Maritimimonas > Maritimimonas sp. 2210JD6-3. The sequence goes on from NZ_JBWQOJ010000005.1 coordinate 115,088, forward strand.
TTTAAATTTAAAAAGGTTGCGCTTAATAATACTATTTTTGCTTATGAAAAATGAGTGAAAATATATTTAACATACAAAGAGAAGCGCACTTTAAAGAAATTTCTCTAAAGGTTTTTAGACATCAATTTGAGCATAATGCTGTATATCGCTCTTTTTGTGATTTACTTAATATTTATTATAGCGATGTCACAGAAATATCTCAGATTCCTTTTTTGCCAATTCAGTTTTTCAAAACACATAAGGTACTCTCTTCAAAAGCTCCTATTGAAACTATTTTTACAAGTTCAGGTACAACAGGAGCTATTACGAGCAAACATTATGTTTCTGATACTTCTTTTTATGAAAAAAGTTATCTTGACGGATTTTCACATTTTTATGGCAACATTGAAGATTATAGCATATTAGCGCTGCTGCCAAATTATTTAGAACGTAAAGGATCATCTTTGGTCTATATGGTAAATGATCTTGTAAAAAGGTCTAAGCACTCTAAAAGTGGGTTTTTTCTTGACGATTATAAAACGTTATCGGAAACTCTAATTACTCTTGATAAAGCTGGTAAAAAAACTATTTTAATTGGTGTGTCTTTTGCGCTGCTTGATCTTATTAAGAATCACACTTTTAATCTCAAGCATACCATTGTGATGGAAACGGGTGGTATGAAAGGAAGAAGAAAAGAAATGATTAGAAGTGAACTTCATCAACTGCTTAAAAAGGGATTCGGAGTAACGTCAATTCACTCAGAATATGGTATGACGGAATTACTAAGTCAAGCATATTCTAAAGGTAATGGTTTGTTTGAGTGCCCCCCATGGATGAAAATACTTACACGTGATACAGAGGATGCTTTATCTATTTTAACAACGTCAAAAACTGGTGGTATCAACGTAATTGATCTTGCCAACTACAATTCTTGTTCATTTATTGCCACACAAGATCTTGGTAAGGTCTACAAAAATGGCGCTTTTGAAGTATTGGGTAGATTTGACCACTCTGATGTTAGAGGGTGTAATTTAATGGTGGTCTAATCGATCGTAATTGTTTTTTTATCTTGTTCTTTTAGCATTGCTTCAAGGTAATTATTCGTATTTATATACTCTATTCGTAAAGCTCTAAGATACTTTATTACTTTATCTCGGTTTTTATAATCTGGTTTTAAACAGTCATTCATATCAGCATCAGACACTAGAAGTGATATATACCAATGTCCTCTTCTGGTAGTATAAGTATCTTCTAGCATAGGATCCATTCCTTTATTTTGTAGTGCGGCATCAAACAAAAAAGGTATGAAATTTATAGTCTGCGTAACTTTTTCACTTTCATAAAACGACAATGTGTACTCTTTTTCGTCTATAAAAAAGGGAACATTATCTTCTACTAATTGATGGTTCAAGTCATATTTAGTGTTTACAAAGTGGTAAAATTCATCAGCATTTTTAGGGTCTTTAAAAATAAGTGCATAACGTTTAGGCAGGTTGCGCTTAAATCTTTTGGCAATTTTTATTTTATCTCCATTTTTTATTTTAGGAGCTATTTGTATAGGAATACACGAAAGAATGAGTAGCCCAAAAAGTAGTGACACTATAGACTTCATGAGTTAGTTTTTATTTTCAACTAACATCAATTACTATACCAAGTACTTTATTAAGCCGCCGAACTATCTTCTAAACAATATCTTTTTTGCTCTTGCTCTTCTTTGGAAGGTTTTAAAGTGTCTAAATAGTTTCTAAACTGTTCAACATAATTAAAAAACAGCGCCTTATTATTCGTTGTTCGCTTAAGTGTTCTAACCCCTTCTAATGAATTGATGATAAACTCAGCTACTGGTTCGGTATTGATATGTCTAGCGAGGTATCCGTCATCAATTCCTCTGTAAAGTAAGTTAATAATAGCTACTTTCCATTGATTCATAATCTCTCGCAGCTGCGCTTGCAATTCATATTCACTACGCTCATAACTCAATGTTACAATAAAGTTGGTAAGCGGACTTCCTAAGTTTTGATCTAAAGATTCATCGTTTATCAATTTATCTTGCAATAAATCTGTTAAAATAAATGTAGGGTTTCCTCTTTTACTAATAGGCTCTATAAACTCACTATGAATTTCTTTTTCAACGCGCTCGTTAATAATTACTTTAACAAAATGATGTTTATTTTCGAAATGATAATAAAAAGCTCCTTTAGTTAAATTTACTTCTTTAATAATAAGGTCAATGCTCACAGCATGATACCCATACATGTTAATTAATTCGTAGCCTTTATCTATTAATTTCTGTCGTGTTAGTTTTCTTTTAATTTCTTGGGTCATGGCTTTCGAGTTTTAGGGATTTATATATAAAACAACTGTATAACTTATTTTCCTACGTTTTAGTATACATACGGTATAGTCTAATTGAAATCTATTGGTTAGTCAATTTAATTTTCTAATTATCAATTTTTTAGTATAAAATAAAACGCATTATTATACTGCTTAGTATGTTTACGATATGTAAAGGTCAAGAATTATTTAACAAAACTTTGCCCTTTAAATACTATTTATCAACTTACTTTTGAATTAAAATCTCGACATATGAAACCTTCTTTTTTAAACCAATTTTGTCTACTTATTTTACTAATATCTGTTAGCATTTGTAGTGGTCAGAACACAATTAAACCAAAAAAAGGGTTTTCACCTCAAATAGGAACTATGGTTGCAATGCTAGAAGATTTAAAAGTGCGTGTTACGAGAAGTGTAGAAAATCTAGACCAAAAGGGCACAGATTTTCTACTAGATGCTGAAGCCAATAGAATAGGCGCTATGATATTGCATTTGGCTGCCACAGAAAAATATTATCAAGTCTATACCTTCGAAAATAGAAGTTTTAATAAAGAAGAGGCTACGATTTGGGAAACTCCATTAAGTCTTGGTGCTAACGCTCGACAAACATATGTGGGAAAACCGATAAGTCATTATTTAAAGATTTGGGATGATGTAAGAGAAGAAACCTTACGTCTTTTAAAAACAAAGGATGATGCTTGGTTTGCTAAAAAGACTGCTAGAGGAAGTATGAATAATCATTGGGTCTGGTATCATGTAATGGAGCATCAAGCAAATCATATGGGGCAAATACGCATGATTGCGAAGCGTGTACCATGATATTTTAGTTTGTTTCTTAACGAATTTTCCTCAAACTTCGCTTATCAGCCACTAAACGGAATTAAAACTCCGCCAAGCTTAATGTTGGCAACAAGCAAAAAAATCGAGATAAAATTTAATTTACGTGATAAATTATTAAATTTGTACGTAAATTAAATTTAATGGACAAAAAACTCACATTAAGTCTCGACAAAACGATTATCGAAAGTGCTAAAGATTATGCAAAATCGAATAATATTAGTCTATCTAAACTTATCGAATCGTATTTAGCGACACTTACTAAACAAAAAAGAAATTCAGCGAAAATCACACCTCTCGTAGAAAGCTTAAGCGGAGTAATTTCGCTTGACAAACATTTTGATGTAAAAGATGCTTATACGGATTATTTAATTGAAAAATATAAATGAGCAGATTATTGATTGACACGAACATCGTTATAGATTTGCTCTCGAAAAGAGATAAATTCTACGACGAGGCTGCTGATTTGTTCTCTCGTGCGGATAAAAAAGAGTTAGAAGTAACTATTTCATCCTTAACTTTTGCGAACACGAACTATATTCTTTCAAAACTTAAATCTGCAAAGGAAGCAAGAGAAATATTGAGAAAATTTAAAGTTCTTGTTGAGCTGTTAAGTTTAGACGATAAGATTACAGAATTAGCTTTGAGTGATGATAATTTTCCAGATTTTGAAGACGGATTGCAGTATTATTCCGCTATGGAAAATCAAATAGACATAATTATTACGCGAAATAAAAAGGATTTTAAAAACTCGAAAATCCCTGTATTAACTGCGAAAGAATTTTTAGCTCGAGAATAATGCCAGTGGCTAATAAAGATGTACATAAAAAATAGCGCAAGTCATTGTTAACACTAAGGTTTGGGTATTTTTGGAAAGTAACAGCTTATTTTCAGTGCTACTTTTCATATACGAGACCTATAAGCGAACTTAGGCTACTTTTAATAAAAAATAACTTTTCTTCCCTCGTTGTAATAGCACATATTTATTGGCAATTAAATCATTAGAAGTAATCAAATAATCTTCACTTACTTTCTCTTTATTTACTGATATTGCATTCTCTTTTAATGCTCTACGAGCCTCTCCGTTAGAATTTAAAAAATTGGTTTTTGCGGCAAGTGCAGCGATCATGTCTAATCCGTTTTCAATATCAGCGCTTGTTACCGATGCTTGAGGCACACCTTCAAACACCTCTAAAAATGTTTCTTCGTCTAAACTTTTTAAATCTTCGCCCGTTGATTTACCAAACAAAATGTTTGAGGCTATAATAGCTCTATCAAGTGCTTCTTTGTTATGAACAAAAGTTGTTACTTCTTCGGCTAATCTTCTTTGTAAAATGCGCATGTGCGGTGCTTCCTCATGCTCAGCAATCAAAACAGCTATGGTCTCCTTGTCTAAAAAGGTGAATATCTTAATATACTTTTCGGCATCCTCGTCTGAAGTGTTTAACCAAAATTGATAGAACTTATATACCGAGGTTTTGTCTGCATCTAGCCATATATTACCTCCTTCAGATTTTCCAAACTTAGAGCCGTCTGCTTTTGTAATTAATGGGCATGTCATCGCATAGGCCTTGGCTTCTTCAGGAGCATTCATTCTACGAACGAGTTCCGTTCCAGTTGTGATATTTCCCCATTGGTCTGAACCACCCATCTGCAACATACAATTGTATTCTTTATGTAAATGATAAAAATCGTACCCTTGAATTAATTGATAGGTAAATTCGGTAAAGCTCATCCCAGCACTAGAATCACCCGAGATGCGCTTTTTTACAGAGTCTTTAGCCATCATATAATTTACGGTGATGCGTTTACCCACATCTCGCGCAAAATCAATAAATGAAAAGCCTTTCATCCAGTCATAATTATTTACCAATAGCGGAGCGTTTTTATCGCTTGAATCGAAATCTAAGAAACGAGCTAGTGTATTTTTAATACCCTCAACGTTTTTAGCTAGCGTTTCTTCATTTAGTAAATTACGTTCATCAGATTTTCCAGACGGATCTCCTATCATGCCTGTTGCACCACCTACCAAAGCAATGGGTTTATGTCCTGCTTTTTCGATATGAACCAATAATATAATCGGTACCAAGCTACCAATATGCAGTGAATCAGATGTAGGGTCAAAGCCAATATACGCCGTGGTCATTTCCTTTTGCAGCTGTTCTTCTGTGCCTGGCATCATATCATGTATCATTCCGCGCCAGCGTAATTCTTCAACTAAATTTTTGGTCATCTTCATAATTTTACGCAAAGATATATTTATAGCAACAAACACAAAAGACAAAGTCAAAAAAGACTACATTCGTTATATGATTTTGGTTACTGGAGGTACAGGTTTGGTGGGTTCACATTTATTATATCAGCTTTCGCTGGAAAATGATACTATTGTAGCCATACACAGAAAATCAAGTAACTTAAATGCTGTTAAAACTGTTTTTAGTTACTACACAAACGATGTCGAACTTCTTTTTGATAAGATTATATGGATAGAAGCAGATATTATTGATATTTCAACATTGCAAAGTGTGTTTCAAAAGGATATTTCGCAAGTATATCACTGTGCGGCCATGGTTTCTTTTAATCCTAAAGATTATCAAACACTTCGAAAAGTAAATATTGAAGGCACAGCTAATATTGTAAATCTATGTTTAGAAAATAATGTGAATAAGCTATGCTATGTAAGCTCAATAGCAACCCTTGATGAAGTTCCCAATAAAAAATTTGTTGATGAAGACAATGAATGGAACCCAGAATTAAAACATCATGGTTATGCAATCTCAAAATATGGTGCCGAAATAGAAGTCTGGCGCGGCTCTCAAGAAGGGTTAGCTGTAGTAATCGTAAATCCAGGCGTAATATTAGGTGCTGGTTTTTGGAATACGGGCTCCAGTAAACTTTTTTCAACTATCGCCAACGGTTTCAAGTATTATACAGAAGGTATTACGGGTTTTGTTGGCGTACTAGACGTTGTAACTACAATGTTACTTTTAATGAAGAGCACTATTAAAAATGAGCGGTATGTTCTGGTTGCAGAAAATAGCTCTTTTAAAACTGTTTTCTTTCAAATAGCCGATGCTTTAGGTGTAAAAAGACCCTCAGTAAAAGTATCTCGGTTTATGAGTGAGTTGGCCTGGCGTTTTGCTTTTATAAAAAGTGCAATTACGGGTAATGAGCCTCTGCTTACAAAACATGCTGCGCGTTCGGGACATCATAAAACCTATTATAATGCAAGTAAAGTAATCGATACCTTAAATATTTCTTTTGTATCCATATCTGAAACCATAAAAAAAATTGGTGAGAGGTTTAAGAACGAAAATGTTATTCGACAGTAGGCGTTTGTTTTCTTTCTATATTGTTTTTTAAATCTATATCAATCTCTTTTGATTTTTCTCTTTGCTTCTCACGAACTCTTCTGAGTGAGTCTCTTTTGTAGATAGGAAGGTTTGGGTCTATCCCTGCCATTTCAGGGTCATATCGATCTCTAATTTTTCGAATATTAATTTCTACTTGCTTAAACATTTTTTCATAGTCTTCTACACGTGACGTATAATAGACATTACTTCTCATAAATCTCACGCTATCTATTTGATATTTATCTCTAATAATTGGCAGATAATTAACTTTTTGTAGTGTTTTTTTATTCTTAATACTAGAGGCACTATTTGCAATATAAATATCTGTCCAAAGCGCAATCATCTGGTTTTCTGAAATAAGATCGTCTGGTTTTTTATAGATCGTTCTACTTGTGCAAGAAAAAATTACAAGAACTAACAATATGGATATAAAATATTTCAAAAAGCTATCTATTAAATGTTATTCTTTTACCCTTTACTTCATCATTGAATAATCCTTTATGATACATTAAATGGCCATTTACAAAAGTATGCGTAATTGTTGAATGAAACGTTGTTCCTTCAAAAGGAGACCACCCACACTTATAGAGTATATTTTCTCTAGAAACGATTTGTTTTCTGGTAAGATCAACCAAAACCATATCAGCAAAATATCCTTCTTTTATAAATCCGCGTTTTTCAATTTGAAATAACTTTGCTGGGTTATGACACATTTTTTCAACTAGTTTTTCAAGAGAAATTATACCTTGTCGATACGCCTCTAACATAGCAGGTAACGCATGTTGTACTAACGGACCACCACTTGGTGCTTTCGTATATTGCTGCGCTTTTTCCTCTAGTGTATGAGGTGCATGGTCTGTAGCCAACACATCTATTCGATCATCTAAAAGCGCTTCCCATAACCCCTTTTTATCCTCTTTCGTTTTCACCGCGGGATTCCATTTAATATGTGTGCCTTTTGTTTTATAGAAAGAATCATCAAACCATAAATGATGTGTACAAACCTCTGCGGTAATTTGTTTTTCCTCTAATGGTATATCATTACGAAACAACGCAGTTTCTTTTGCTGTTGATAAATGAAAGACATGCAATCGTGCTCCAGTTTCTTTTGCTAAAGCAATTGCTTTAGATGAAGATAAATAACATGCATCTTCACTTCTTATTTTCGGGTGTAATTCTATGGGGATGTCATCTCCATATTCTTCTATTGCTTCGGCTAAGTTATCACGGATAGTTTCCTCATCTTCACAGTGTACAGCTATAATCATTTTTGTTGACGAAAATATCTTTCGTAATACCTCTTCATTATCAACCAACATGTTTCCAGTAGAAGATCCTAAAAATAATTTAATGGCCGCAACTTTTTTAGGATCGGTTTTTAATAGCTCCTCTAAGTTGTCATTCGTGCCACCAAACATAAAAGAATAGTTTGCATAGGATGTTTCTTTTGCAATTTGAAATTTCTCTTCGAGTAGCTCTTGCGTTGTTGCTTGCGGAACCGTGTTAGGCATTTCTATAAATGTAGTGATTCCTCCAGCTACAGCTGCTCTACTTTCTGTAGCAATAGTCGCCTTGTGTGTTAAGCCTGGTTCTCTAAAATGTACTTGGTCGTCTATAACGCCTGGCATCAATAATTTATCTGTAGCATCAATAATTAAAGCATCATCTTCAGATAGGTTTTTCCCTATTGTCTTAATGTGATTTTCTTCGATAAGAACATCTGCCTCATACATCGTTCCTTCATTAACAATATTGGCGTTTCTTATAAGTGTTTTAATGTGCATTTTTTATTTTTTAGGCAATCCGCTTAAGCGCATTTTTATAACGCCAAATACTGCTTCATTTATAATTTTACCATTCATTTTAGAAGTTCCATATTTTCTATCAGTAAAAATTACTGGGACTTCTTTAATCTTAAATCCGTGCTTCCATGCTTTAAATTTTAGTTCTATTTGAAAAGCATATCCAACGAATTTAATCTTTTCTAGCTGAATGGTTTCTAAAACCTTCCGCTTATAGCAAACAAAACCAGCTGTAGTGTCGTTTACTGGAATTTGTGTGATAAACCATACATATTTTGAAGCAAAATATGAAAGTAATAACCGTTTAATATCCCAATTTACTACATTGATTTTATTATCAACATATCTAGAACCTACAGAAAGGTCATTTCCGTCAATAGCACATGCGTTATACAGCCGAATGAGGTCTTTTGGGTTATGAGAAAAATCAGCATCCATTTCAATTATGTACTCATATTCTCTTTTTAATGCCCACTTGAAGCCGTGAATGTAAGCGGCTCCTAAACCCTCTTTTTTTTTACGTATTTCTAAAAAAAGTTTTTCGCTAAATTCATTTTGTAACTTTTTAACTATCTCAAAAGTTTTGTCGGGAGAATTGTCGTCAACAACCAGAATATGAAAAACTTTATCTTGAGAAAAAACAGCTCTTATTATCTTCTCAATAGTGTCTTTCTCATTATAGGTAGGAATAATTACAAGTGTATCTTGCATTAATTTTTTTTTGAAAGCCAAAGATAAAACTTTTAATTACTAATTTTGTGTTAAGAAATGATCTTACAATTCTTTAATTTTTTTCTGTTAGATGCTACTGAGCGATTGTTTTTCACGAAAGACTGGATTACAATTGTACTTATTATCATTTTTACACTTTTCGTTGTTTCAAAACTTAATAGTGGCGATCGCTTTTATAACTTATTATCATTAGTTTATTCTAAAAATTATTTGATTCGATATCAAAAACAAGTTCCGTTATTAATCAATTCATTTCATATTTCGTTTGCTATTATACAAGTATTGACGTTTTCATTGGTTGTTTTTGTTGGTGTAAGAGCATTTAATACCGTTGCCAGAGAGTTAGAACTTACTTTTTTCTTATCGATTCTTGCTGGTGTATTTATGTTCTTTGTACTTCGTTTTTTTGCTGGTAAGTTATTAGCAATATTATTTGACAAAGAAAAAGAGTTTGAATACATTACTTATTTAAAAATGAGCTATTTAAGTAATTTTTGTTTACTTATTTATCCTGTATTATTAGTTGCTATTTATGCCAAATACGATTCTGTTCAGTATTCATTTTTTGTATTAATTATCTCTGCTATTGTCTTGTTATTCTATTACTTGCTAATAGTTAATAATAACCAAAAATCAATTTTACGTAGATTGTTTTATTTTATTTTGTACCTTTGCGCACTTGAAATAGCGCCTATAATTCTGTTATACAAGCTATTCATTGTGTAAAACTAGAATAACGAACGAAGCGTATGAAAGTAAAAACCATTTTAGTTTCTCAACCTGCACCTAGCAAAGACAAACCATCACCGTATTTTAATTTATCTGAAAAGCAAAAAGTAAAAATTGATTTTAGATCATTTATACATGTTGAAGGGGAAAGTGCAAGAGAAGTAAGAAATCAAAAAATTGATTTTTCAAATTTTACTGCTGTAATTTTTACAAGTAGAAATGCTGTAGATAATTATTTCAGGTTAGCTGAAGAAATGCGTTATAAAGTACCAGATGATATGAAATATTTCTGCCAGTCTGAAGCTGTTGCTTATTACTTACAGAAATATGTAGTATATAGAAAGCGAAAGATTTATGTTGGTGAACGTACATTTCAAGATTTAGTGAAGCAAATTAAGAAGCATAAAGAAGAACAGTTTTTATTACCTTCATCAGATAAACTGAAGCCTATTATTCCTGAAATCTTAAATGATTTAGGTGTTAACTGGAAACGTGCTATTATGTATAGAACCGTAGTAAGTGATCTTTCTGATTTAAAGAATGTTTATTATGATGTTTTAGTATTTTTTAGTCCTTCTGGTATTGAGTCTTTATTTAAGAATTTCCCTGATTTTGAGCAGAATAATACGAGAATAGCTGTTTTTGGTAACACTACCGTTAAGGCTGTAGAAGAAAGAGGTTTACGTGTTGATATCGCAGCGCCAACACCAGATACACCTTCTATGACAATGGCATTAGAAAAATATATTAAAGAAGTAAATAGATAATTTTACTTACAATTCGTAAAAAAACCACCAAAATTTTGGTGGTTTTTTTTTGATCGAAAAGAATTCTCCGCATGCTTGCATCGGGGTATCCGTTGAAATTGTCATTCCGTGAAAACGGGAATCTAAATAATAGGATTTCGGTTTGACCCTGAGGTCAAAATGAAACCAGCGAAATACCCCTTAGATTGCTCTGGGGTATTTAGTAAAAATTATGTTTTAAAAAATAAGCTTTAAACTTCTTCAGGAGCATTAATAGCTTCAATAATCTTAGTTTCTAATTCTTCTGCTAAATCAGGATTGTCTTTTATTAATGATTTCACAGCGTCTCTACCTTGCCCAAGTTTTGTTTCTCCGTAGCTAAACCAAGACCCACTTTTTTTAATGATCCCATAATCTACACCTAGATCTATAATCTCTCCTACTTTAGAAATTCCTTCGCCATACATAATATCAAATTCTGCTGTTTGAAATGGTGGAGCAACTTTATTCTTCACTACTTTTACCTTGGTACTATTACCCATTACTCTATCTCCGTCTTTAATTTGTGTTCTGCGTCGAATATCTAATCGAACCGAAGCGTAGAATTTTAATGCATTTCCTCCCGTTGTCGTTTCTGGATTACCAAACATTACACCTATTTTTTCACGTAGTTGATTAATGAAAATGACCGTACAATTTGTTTTACTAATAGTGCCTGTAAGTTTGCGTAATGCCTGAGACATTAGCCTTGCATGAAGGCCCATTTTAGAATCTCCCATTTCTCCCTCTATCTCACTTTTAGGAGTTAAAGCTGCAACAGAATCAATTACAACAATATCAATAGCACCAGAACGTATTAAGTTATCAGCTATCTCTAATGCTTGTTCACCATGATCGGGTTGAGAGATGATTAACTCACCTAAATCTACTCCTAATTTTTCTGCATAAAAACGATCAAAAGCATGTTCTGCGTCTATAAATGCCGCAATTCCTCCTGCTTTTTGTGCTTCGGCAATAGCGTGTAATGTTAATGTAGTTTTTCCTGAAGATTCAGGCCCATAAATTTCTATAACCCTTCCTCTAGGATACCCACCTACACCTAACGCTATATCTAAACCTAAAGAACCTGATGGAATTGCATCTATATCTTCTGTTACGTCATCACCTAACCTCATTACAGAACCTTTACCATAGGTTTTATCTAATTTATCTAAAGTAAGTTGTAGTGCTTTTAGTTTAGCTGATTTTTCTTTGTCTTCTGCCATAATTTCGTAATGAATCGTTTTAAAAATAAGAGAGGCTAAGGTACAAAAAAGAAGTAGAAAAAATTATGATTTCAACATATCTATATGCGGAAGACCATCTTCTAAATATTCATCACTAATCTGTTTAAAAATAAAACTTTCGTAGAAGTTTTTAAGATATGTTTGAGCACTTATTTTAATTACAGAAGTCTTAAAATTTTCCTCAATAGCACGTAGTGTTTTCTCTATGAGTGTATATCCTATTTTTTTATTTCTATACTCTTTATCTACTACTACTCTACCAAAAGACGCTTCCTTAAAATAATCGTTTGGTTTAAAAGCTCTGGCATAAGCTACTATTTTTGTTGGGTGTTTATCTGCTATAGCAAAAATATGTAACGCTTTTTCATCTTTACCATCTAACTCACTATACACACAATCTTGTTCTACAACAAATACATCAATTCTAAGTTTTAATATTTGATGAAATTCTTCTAAGTTAAGCTCATTAAAATTCTTACAATACCATTGCATTAAGTACATGCTATTTTAGCTACTCTATTTTGATGACGACCTCCTTCAAAATCTGTTGCTAAGAAAATATCTACAAAAGCTAACGCTTGATGTAATGAAACAAAGCGAGCAGGAATACTTAATATATTCGCATTATTATGTTGTCTTGCCAGTGCTACCAATTCATTATTCCAACAAAGTGCAGCACGTATTTTTTGATGTTTATTAGCAGTCATTTGTGCACCGTTACCACTACCGCATATAATAATACCAAAATCTACTTCTTTATTTTCTACAGCGTTAGCAACAGGATGTATAAAATCAGGATAATCTACACTACTTTCATTATCCGTTCCAAAATTAGTTATCTTATATCCTTTGTTTTCTAAAAATCGTACAATTGCCGATTTATACTCAGTACCTGCATGGTCATTACCAATTGCTATTTTCATTATAATCAGTTTGTATTGAAACAAAAATAAAATAAATACCTATTTATAAACATAAAAAATACAAATTGTTCATCAATATTGATAAAATATTTAAAATCAATTCAATAAGCAAACTCTAAATTTGTTAATAAAAAAAGATTGATTACAAAAAATAAATTTGTCTATTAAAATCATTCTCTTGTATGGAAAAATAAAGTATAAATTCAAAATTTATTTGTAAGAATTTTAATATTGTTTACTAACATTAAAATGAGTTGTTCTTAACAAAAAATACAATTTAAATATTAAGTATTTTGGTTAATAATTATTATTAACCAAGTGTTAATAGAAAGTATAGTTTATCTGATAATTAGTATATTATCTATTTTAAAAATGTTAATAGGTGTTGGTTATTTTTTAAAAGTAAAAACACAAAATATTTTTTAGATAAATTATTTAACAAATTAACAAGCTATAATACACAACAAAATATTTTTAAAATTTTAGAAAGAAAAATAATATTAATTATAATTGTTAAAAAGATGCTTTTACAACCTTAGAAGTATTTCTAAGTATCTTTATAGAAATATGAGATGTTACTTCTTTAGTTTCTTTATTTAATTGTTCTTGTATTACTAAATATGATGCTAAGAAGCCCAAGAAAAAAACAATTAAAAATGCTATAAGTATTTTATAAAACTTTTTCATTCAGAATTTAAGTTCTTTATAATATAGACTGCTTTTTATGTACTTTGTTACATTTTTTTTAAGATTTTTTTAAGAAAACTTTAGCTTATGGTTGTAAACTAACTATATGTAATAGTTTATTATTTTGATTATCTGTAGAGAGTCATAAAAGGTGTTCGTCAACCTGAACTTGTTTCAGGTTCTCATTGTAAATACTTGATTTATTGAATGATGAGATTTCGAAATAAATTCGGAATGACACTTTAAAAATATACTTATGACATAAAACGGACATATTATATAATTATATACTCAAGTTATTTAAACTTTTTTGATTGTCTAAAAAATTTCTTAGAGTTTTTTATT